>CAZYLX010000736.1:0-2368 GCA_964648595.1 uncultured Acidimicrobiaceae bacterium | reverse complement strand
CGAGCGAATCATCGAGAGATTGGGAAGAGCGATAATAGGATTTAATATATTTCTCCCATGAATTTTCAAACATAGGCAATCCACCGACAGTGCTTGGTGCTCGACGCTCATGCCGATGTGGTCCTTGACCCGAGTAATTCGCTGATGCTCGGACCCGACGGGCTGTCGCTGGTGGCGCCTGAGAAGCTTGCGGCAGGCGGTGTCGGTGCCGTGGTGATGTGTATCGCAGTCGACTGGGCACCGCGCCGGCCCAAGTACGACGCAGCCGGTCGAGCCCTGGCCGACGAGAAGCTGGCCGCAGTGCGGGCAATGGTGAGCGAACACACGCGAACGCTCGCTCTGGCTACCACTGTGGGCGAGATCACCGGTGCACGCGCCTCTGGTCTCACGGCCATCGTGCTCGGGTTCCAGAACGCCCGGGCGCTCCAACGCAACATCGATGCGCTCGACGAGTTCTACGAGGCCGGTTGCAGAGTGTTTGCCCTCATCCACATGGGACACAACGACTACTGCGACTCATCTCGCCCGATTTTCGACAAGTCGAGCGCGTCGTACGAACCAGCCCAAGAGCACGGCGGACTCTCGCCACTTGGCCGCGAGGCGATCCGAAGAATCAACGAGCTTGGTGGGATCGTTGACGTCTCGCAGATGTCGAAAGCGGCGACCTTGGAGACGATTGAGCTGTCGTCGACGCCAGTGATCGCCAGTCACTCGAATGCTCGGGCGATGTCCGACGTCACCCGAAACCTCTCCGACCAAGAGATCGACATGATCGCCGGGGCCGGCGGCGTCATCCACATCTCCGGTTTCGGCCCCTCGCTGGTGGATGCCTCGTCGACCGAGGCCCGCGCTGGAATCGCTGCCGTTCGGAGCAAGTACGGCCTGGCAGCGGAGTACAGCTATCCGTACGAGCTGTATTGGGAGCTGGCTGACAACAAGCAGAAGCAAGCGTTTCAGATGGAGATCATGGGCATCATCGGCGCAGGCAGCGTCGCCGACATGGTGCGACATATCGACTACGTCGTCGAGCGAGTCGGCGCTGACCATGTGGGTATCGGCAACGACTTCAACCATGGCGGCGGTCGGATCGGCGGGCTGCTCGACGCCAGTAAGTCGCTCAACATCACCGCTGCCCTGGTCGAGCGAGGATACGAGGCTGGCGACATCGCCAATATCTGGGGCGAGAACTTCCTCCGCGTATTCAGGGCGGTCGATTTGTCACCGGCATGAGTCAGTAGTTGCGTGGTCAAGGCCGATTTTCGGTCGTGTACCTGTTGGTCGAAGTTGCCTCATGCGCTCGCCCGATAGCACGGTCCGGCCGCCGTTCGAATGCTTTGGCGATTCGGAGGTGCGGGGTTTCGGTTCCGGGTTCGTAGTGGCCGCGTCGTAGGTTTCTGGATGAATGTGTGACCTTGGGTCACGACTCGTGCGGTGTGGTCGGTTTTGAGGCCTCGCATTGGTCTGAGTCTGGCTTTGAGTCGGCCGTGGTCGGACTCGACGCGGTTGTTGGCGTATTGGTCGGTGTTGTGGAACGCGTTCGGGGTCAGTTCTTCGATCACGGTCGCGAGTGGTTGGGCGAGATAGGTGATGACCTCATCGGGCTCGCTGCGCGCATCTCCCGGCGACTTTGACGTAGGTCTCGTCAACAAATCACCGACCACAGGCGCGGGGTCGTGCGGCGTCGATGAGTAGGGGAGTGAAGTGTTGGATCCAGCGGTGGATGGTGACGTGATCGACTTCGATACCGCGTTCGGCTCGGAGTTCTTCGACGTCGCGGTAGCAGAGTCCGCAGCGGAGGTATCAGCGGACAACGAGCATGATCACTTCGGGTGGTAACCGGCGAACGCGGAACGCTCCACAGTCGCCGACTCACTCATCCAGACACCCTCGCCAAGAGGTAGGCCGATCCCTCATTGCAACAGTGCCGTTTGTCCTGGTCACCCCCCACGACCGACTCTTCGGCCCCCACATCCACGGGATCCGCGCCCCTAGGAGAGTGGGTTCGCGTACGCGCTCGGGAACCTCGCCAGGAAGGCGATGGCGAGCCGCAGCTCGCGTTTGTCGACGCACTCACCGATCTTGTGGGTGTTCTGTTCGATTCCGGGGCCGAATCCGAACATGGCCGGGTGTGTGAACCCGGCCTCGGAGATCCACCCCTTGGTGGCGGGAACGTCGATGGATGTGTCGTGCTCGGGGATCGGGAAGCCGACCCCATCGGTGGAGAAGATCCACCGGTCGACGCGGGGTGCCTCGCGAAGGCCTCCATCGGCACGCGGAGATGCAACGACATGGGGCGCAACGACCTACTCGTAGACGGCCGCGGCCGTTTCGATTGGGGCGGGCTCCTGTTCTTCGGGTTGCGGCGCCA
>CAZYLX010000735.1:0-2371 GCA_964648595.1 uncultured Acidimicrobiaceae bacterium | reverse complement strand
TGCCGGCGGACTTGTGAGAGCACGCTGATCTCGAGGAAACGCGTCGCGAGTGTCAAGCCCAGGCGGAGCGGGCCGTGCTTTGGGGCTTCGACGTCACTCACCTGTCGGCCCATCTCGGGGCTTTTTGTTCCCGGCCCGAGTTCTTCGACATCTACCTCGACCTGGCCATCGAATTCGATCTGCCGATCAGTCTTCCTGATCCATCGATCGATCTGGGTTTCGAGGCCCGGGCCTTGGCAACCGCGGAGGGGGTTCTTGTCCCCGATCGCGAGGTGTCCGCTGCGCTGTCACGAGCAGCGCGCAACGACATCGATGCGATCACGCCGCACCGGGCAGCCAGAGTCAGCGATGCCCATCTCGTCACGCAGGACTGGGCGTTTCGGGCCGCACTCGACCGGTCGGGCGCAGAGCTGATCAGCTTCCGAGAGCTCCGATCGGCCCAGCGCCGATCACGCTGACCCGTTGTCAGACTGTTCTGTCCAGGATCCGTCTCACTTCTGAGCGTTATCCGGGACAGAACGCTGGGGCTAAGCCGTGACGGCCCAGTCGAGAAGCTCGAGCCCGGCGAAGAGCGGGCCGCTCGCGCCGACTGGCTTCAGGTCACCCTTCATATAGGCCTCGGACAAGACCAGCTCGCCCGAGAGCCACTCCGGCACCTGCTTCTTGGACAAGCCAATCACCACGTCGGGCCCACGATCGGTTGTACCGGTCACTTGGCCGTCGACGATGGCGGCCACGACTGACACGTTTGACGCGTCGACCTTGGAGCCGACGCCAAGCCCGATGTCACCGCTGAGACCGGGGATCGGTGGGCGGCCGGCAGACACGGCAACCAACTCATCAATGAAGGCCTGGCTGAATGGCTCGGAGGTGAAGGAGGCCATCAGGCGACCCGAGCGAACAGATCGGTTTCTTCCATTTCGATGTCGACCCGGCTGTGGCCGAGGATGAAGTCCTCGTACGGGTAGGCGGCGACGGCATCATCATCGGGAAGCCCGAACCAGAACTTCTCGTTCGGGTCGATCTGGGTGGCATGGGCCAACAGAGCTTCCTGGCGGGCCCGCCAGTAGCCGGTGATGTCGATCTTGGTGGTGATCCGGTGATCCGACGATGGTCGCTCGAACCACTTCTCGTCGTATGGCGATTCGAGACCCAACTCCTGATACTTCGCGTGCCACGAACTGAGGCGGGCTCGGCTCCATGTGGAGTAGTAGAGCTTGACGGGCTCGAATGGGTCGCCGGCTTCCGGGTACCAGGCGGGATCGCCGGCCCGGTCATAGGCCAGAACGCTGATGTCGTGAACCCGGAGGTGGTCAGGGTGACGGTAGCCCTGCTGATCGTCGGAGTACGTCAGGATCACATCTGGCTTGAACCGGCGGATCTCGGCAACAAGCCGACCTGTTGCTTCATCGAGGTCGGCCTGCCAAAAACAATCCGGGTGGTTGTTGGGCTCTGTGCCTTCCATCCCGGAATCGCGGTAGCCGAGCATCACACACTCGTCGAAGCCAATGGCCTTCACCGACTGGGCCAATTCGTGAGCACGAACCTCCGGGAGGTTCGCACGAATGTCCGGCCGATCCATGGCCGAGTTGTGGATGTCGCCTTCCTCGCCACCGGTGCAGCAGACGAGTGACGCAGCGTGACCGTTGTCGACGTAGCGGGCGACAGTGGGCGCACCCTTCGACGCTTCGTCGTCGGGGTGGGCGTGAACACTCATCAGGCGAGCCATCGGGTCGACGATACCTGTAGAGAATTCGCTCTCGGTCGGGAACCCCCCATGGGGGACTCGACGTTACTAGTGTCATGTGCGAGCTGACGAGGAGAAACCATGGATGATCCAGTGGTATGGGGCGGGATCTGGTTGGCGGTGGCTGCCGCGCTCGGCGTCGGCGAGATGGCAACCGCCGGTTCGTTCTGGCTGGCCCCATTCGCCCTTGCGGCTCTACCGGCAGCGATCTTCAGTTTCATCGGCGCCCCGGTCGCTGTCGGCTGGCTGATCTTCCTTCTCGGATCCGTTGGGGCGTTCCTCGCCATGCGTCCGTTGGCCAAGCGGCTCGACATCGACGTTCCCCACATCCCCGGTATCGGGGCCAATCGTCTGGTCGGTCACGAAGCGCTCACGGTCGAAGAGATCCCGTTCGGCACCGAGACCCACGGCATGGTCAAGGCCGGCGGTGAAACGCTCGCTTTCGACGATGTGCTCGTCGGCGACGTGTGGCTCTGCGGCGGCCAGAGCAACATGGAATTCCGGCTCCGCAGCACGCGCGACGCGGACGTCGAGATCCCCTGCGCCCGTTACCCCGGCATCCGCTTCATTCGCATCGAGCCGGAAGGCGCTCCGGAGCCAAGGGATGACTTCCCCGCCGAGGAC
>CAZYLX010000734.1:0-2378 GCA_964648595.1 uncultured Acidimicrobiaceae bacterium | reverse complement strand
GATCACTGGTCGGGCAGATCCTACGGGTCACCCCGTCCGAACGCAAGATCTTGTTGGCCTCGGGTGCCGCAGCGGGGATGGCTGCCACGTTCGGCGCCCCGCTGGCATCGCTGCTGCTGGCGATTGAGCTGTTGTTGTTTGAACTGTCGATGCGCTCACTGATCCCCCTGGTTGTGGCGACCTCGATCGCCGGCGGCATCCACTCGGCCGTGTTCGGCACTGGCCCCCTGTTCGACGTACCTCCCCACGACTACGCCGGCCTCGGCGCGCTGCCGCTCTATGCCGTACTCGGGGTCGCCAGCGGGCTTGTCGCGGTCGTCATCGCCAAAGGACTCTTCTTCGCCGAGCGGAAGTTCCGCTCGCTCAAACTCCCGATCTTCTGGCACCCACTGATCGGCTCGCTCGCGTTCGCCGGTATCGGCTTGTTCGTGCCAATGGCGTTGGGTGTCGGTTACAACGTCATCGACGACGTCCTTGCCGGCGAATTGGCTCTGGCGACTCTGGCAACGGTCCTCATTGCCAAGGCCGTCGCCTGGTGGGTCGCGCTCGGCTCGGGCACGTCTGGAGGCACGCTCGCGCCTGTGCTCCTGATGGGTGCAAGCTTCGGCGGTCTGTTTGCAGCCGTCGCCCTCAAGGTGGCCCCAGGCCTCGACATCTCGCAGGGCGCGTTCGCCGTCGTGGCCATGGCCGCTGTCTTCGGCGCCGCAGCGCGAACGCCCCTCACGGCCATTGTTTTCGTCTTCGAGCTCACCCGAGACTTCGAGGTGATGCTGCCACTGATGCTGGCAAGCGTCCTGGCAGCGCTGGTGTTCAGCGCGCTGTCCAAGGAGAGCATCTATACCGAAAAGCTTTCGCGTCGTGGCATCCGGGTGGGCGGCGAGCTCGTGGCTGACACGTTGCGCACGACAGCCGTCATTGACGTAATGAATCGCGTCGTCGACACCGTCAGCCCCGAGGACACCGTAGGTGAGGTCGCCGATCGCATCACCCGGGGCGACCGCGGCGCGTTCCCTATCGTCGATCTCGAAGGTCACTGCATTGGAATCGTCACCCGGAGCGACCTGTTGACCCAGGAGCTTCCTCGTGACGCTCTCGTGGCGGAGGTCGCTTCGACCGATGTCGTGAGCATTGGACCCGAGGCGAGCCTGCTCGACGCGATGCAGCGAATGGCCGAGGAGGGTGTCACTCATCTTCCGGTGCTCGAGGCCGGGCTGTTGGTCGGGATGTGCACACGGGCCGACATTGTCCGGTCCCGCAGCGACGAGCTGTCCCTCGAGCGGCTCGATGAGGGTTGGTTGGCGCCGGTGCTGCAGCGACGGGATCGGGCCGGGGTCCGCTACCTGGTGGTCGGTAACCAGTCGCTGTGTGGCACGGCTCTGATGTCCGAGCTGGCGCGACGAGTCGCACTTTCCAACCAGACCCGCTTCCACGTCGTTGTGCCGCTCGCTGTCAGCGGTGACCTGATGGCGGCACGCGAACGGCTTGAACGGCAACTCGGTCTCATCGAAGAGCTGGGGGTACATGCCACTGGCGAGATTGGCGGTGCCGACCCCCTTGCTGCCATCGAGACAGCGCTAGCGCGCGAGTCGGCCGCAGGGGTCATCCTGTCCACGCTCCCACCCAGCGAATCCCCTTGGCACCGGTCCCGAGTGCCCGCTGGCGTGGCCCGTCGGGTCGACATTCCCTCGGTGGTCATCCACGACGACGAAATCGAGGCCTCGCCGTAGCGGCGACCGCCTGTGGGTACCCGAAACGATAATCCTGGCGACCATCGGATTCGGGCTCTGTTGAATTGTCCGTGCGGTGTGGTGGGTTTTTCGCCTTCACGTCGTGTTCATGGTCATGGGCCCATCGAAAGCCGAGCGCTGAGCCCCAATCGTGGATCACGAGGGTGAGGTTCGAACCGATCCCGAGGGCGCCCCGGGGCGATTCAGAACACCACACGACAACAACGGTCAGCCGCCAGCGTTCGTCGAGGGAGATCACGGGCGACATCGTGTAGCGGCACATGGAGATGCTCTCAGCGCATCGTGAGGGCGGTGGTCTACTGTGCCGGTGGGGAGATTCAACATGGCCGACGAGGCAGTCGTGACGCGTGGCGTCAAAGAGTCGACTGACGAAGAGTTGGTCCAGGACGAGATCGGTGCCGAACGAGATTCTGACCTCGACGCGACGGTCCCTCTGCAGTGGTCTCGACACGACCGGACGCACGTCGAAGTGGTCATCGACTATGCCTCGACACCCGGCTCCTCCAAGACCGAGTTGGGCTGGGACGCCTACTTCTTCATTCCGAGCAGCCTGCAGCTCGATGCTTCGACCTACTCGAAGGAGCAAGTCTTCGACCACATGCGGTCCTATGTCCGTGCCTCCGCCCCGGC
>CAZYLX010000733.1:0-2379 GCA_964648595.1 uncultured Acidimicrobiaceae bacterium | reverse complement strand
TCGGTTCGGTACCGATGGGGTGCGTGGTGTCGCCAATGTCGATCTGACTCCAGACGTCGCCGTTGCCTTGGCTCGGGCGGCGTCCGGCGTTTTGGGCCGGGCTGGAAGCAAACGACCGAACGTCGAACGGCCCAGCGTCGTGATCGGACGCGATACCCGTCGTTCTGGCCTCATGCTCGAAGCAGCACTCGTCGCCGGCTACACGGCCTGCGGGGTCGACGTCGAGCTCATGGGTGTGGTGCCGACCCCGGCGGTAGCTGTTGCCTGTGCGGCCACAGGGGCTCAAGGCGTCATGATCTCGGCGTCTCACAACCCGTTCGCCGACAACGGCATCAAGCTGTTCGCTGCTGGGGGCTCCAAGCTCGACGATGCGACCGAGGCCGAAATCGAGACCTCGCTGCATGAGTTCCTGCTCGGCACCGCATCGGTCCCTGCCGCACTCGGCGGCGACGTCGGTGTCGTTCGACAAAGCAACGGGCTCGATACGTGGCTCCACGTCGTTCGGGCATCGGTCGAAGGGCGAAGGTTCGACCATCGTTCGGTCATCCTCGACTGTGCAAACGGGTCCGCCTCGGTCGTCGGCCCTCAGGTGTTCGAGTCACTTGGTGCTTCGGTCTCGGTGATCGGCGCTTCACCCGACGGAATGAACATCAACGCAGAATCTGGGTCCACGCATCCTGCCCGCCTGCAACAGGCCGTTGTCGACGCGGGTGCCGATCTCGGGCTGGCCTTCGACGGTGATGCCGACCGTCTCGTCGCTGTCGATGAAACCGGTGCGCTCGTCGATGGCGATCACATCCTCGGCATCCTGGCCAACGACTGGAAGACCACCGGAAAGCTCCACGCCGACACCGTGGTCGTCACAGTGATGAGCAACCTCGGTTTCCGCCTGGCCATGGCCGAGAACGGTGTGAACGTGATCGAAACCAAGGTCGGCGATCGCTACGTTCTCGAGTCGCTGAACGCTGGTGTCGACGGTCGTCGCTACTCGCTTGGCGGCGAACAGTCTGGTCACGTGATCTGTCGTGACCTTGCCTCGACCGGTGATGGTGTCCTGGCGGGTGTACAGCTGCTGGATGCGCTCGATCGAGCCGGTACGGGTATGCACGAGCTCGCCCGATCCACCATGACCACCTACCCCCAGGTGCTCAAGAACGTTCGCCTGGCTCAGCGCGAACCCGACGTCGCTGACCTCCTGGCTGATTCGGTTGCACTCGCAGAAGCCGAGCTCGGAGATCAGGGACGCGTGCTCGTCCGTCCGTCAGGGACAGAGCCGCTTGTACGGATCATGGTCGAGCACCTCGACGCAGCAACGGCCGATCGAGTCTGCGATCAGCTCGTCGCTGTCGCTGCGGAACGGGTCGGCGCCAGCGACCGGGCATGAGCATTCGGTTCCTCGGCTTGTCACGTGACAACCGATCTGACCGCTAGGACGTCTTACCGCCAGGGCGGATCCCCTGAAGCCCTTTCCATAGACTCAGCCCAGTCCAGGCGGCAACGCCGGGCGAAGCCAAGGCGGGAACGCCGAAAGTGAGAACTCCATGTGCGGCATCATCGCCATTGCCCGTCGTCGAACGAGCCGATCCCTCCCCGAGTCCCGTGACCTGCTCGACCGTTGCGCTGCCGCTGTCAAAAGCCTGCCAACCGCCAACGATGAGAATCTCGGCTGGACGCTTGCTGCCGTTGCGCTCGAACTGACCGACATCGACCTTGCGCTCCGGGGTGAAGCCGGCGTGCGTGCGATGCTCGGCGATCGCTCGCTCGTCTCAGGGCTCGACGCCCTCATGGCCGATGGTCAAGCCTCGTTGGGTGCGATCGAAGCCCACCTCGACATCGTTGGTGCCGGCCTCAGCGACCTCGAGGTCGTCAATGCGTCGCTGGTCAAAGCCAAGGATGCGGCATGGGCGATCGAACGCGACCGTCTCCGTACGGCCCGGGCCGTGGAAGCACTCGCCGATCGCGATCCGTCGTCTGCCTCCGTCGCCGCGTTCCTCAGCATCCAGCAAGCCCTCAGCGCGCTCGATCGCCTCGAGGTCCGGGGCAGAGACAGTGCTGGAGTTCACGTTCTGGTCAGAGGCCACGATCTCGATCTCGATGACCCTGCTGTTGCGAGGATCGTCGCGGAGAGGCGAGCCGACCCGTTGTTCACCGGTGGCGCGGTCCGAACTCCCGACGGACAGCTCAGCTTCGTCTACAAGGCGGCCGCTGAGATCGGCGAACTCGGTGACAACACCGCAGCGATGCGAGCGGCGATCACGAATGACGGGCTGCTCCACTTGGCTCTGCGGGCCGACACAGCCGAAGCCACCGTGCTTGGCCATACCCGCTGGGCATCGGTTGGCATCATCAGCGAACCGAACGCGCACCCCGTCAACTCCG
>CAZYLX010000732.1:0-2381 GCA_964648595.1 uncultured Acidimicrobiaceae bacterium | reverse complement strand
GCGCTCGCTCGACCTCGCCGCCGAAGTCGGCGTGACCAGGGGTGTCGACCACGTTGATGGTGATCCCGTTCCACACGACCGACGTGTTCTTCGCGAGGATCGTGATGCCCTTCTCCCGCTCGAGATCGCCGGAGTCCATGACTCGTTCGCCGACGTCTTCGTTGGAACGGAAGGCACCGGTTTGGCGGAGCATGCCATCGACCAGCGTGGTCTTGCCATGGTCGACGTGGGCCACAATCGCCACATTGCGAATGTCGGAGCGTTGGGCCAGCTTTGATTCGGTCACCCATAGATGCTAGGCGGCGCGCACCCCGGTTCTGTGGTAATGGACCAGCAGAACTACAGGGTCAGGTGCCACAGAACGGGTGGGGACCCGCTGTTTTGGGGTCAGAATCGGACCCAGCCGGACTCCACCTCGAGCTCGGCGGTGTCGTAGCCATCCTCGCCTGGAAGCACCACGCGGTACTCGCCTGCTGGATCGACGACTCGTACTCGTTGGTACGGACGGCGCTCCGCGGCGATGGCCATGACGTCGGCGGCACACGAATAGCGGGAGAGACAATCGACCATGCGGACTGTCGGCGAGATCATCTCGAACTCGCCTGCCCTGAAGCGGGTCAGCGCATCGCTTGGTTGCACCCATTCCCAGGCAACGATCTCGCCATCGTCGTGGTGCGGTTCTTGACCCTCTGGGGGATGGGCGACGAAGAATCGTGCATCGAAGCGCCGAGGTGATCCGTGCGGCGTGATGAACCGGGCCACTTCCTCGATGAGGGTGGTGTCGATGCGGAGGCCGTTGTCGATGAGGAGATCGACGAAGATGCTCTCCGACTCTCGCACGCGGTTGCGCAGATCGATGAGGTCAGTGTGTTCCTCGTCGAACGTCGATGCCAGGAGCAAACCGGCTTCTTCGAGCGTTTCGCGGCACGCGGCGATCCACCAGGCCAGGCCGCCGCGGTCGACATCGAGGATGCGCGATGCCTCGACGTCGGACAACCCGTCGCAGATGTCGTCGAACTGGTCGGCGTGGTCTTCGGGATCGACCCGACCACCGGGGAACACCCACGCCGCTGGGGCGAACACCAGCCTCGCCGTTCGCTTCACCATCAAGACGTGGAGCGTTGGTTCTGCGCCTTCGGCAGCAACCCGATCGTCGACGACCATCACCGTTGCCGCAGGCTGCACGGGGACATCATCGGGATCGAACGGTGGCACCCCCGGAGCGGGGTTCGATGGATCGTGGTTGGGTGGGGGCACGGTCGAACAGGTTGGCCGCTTGGCGACTCGGCCGCAAAAGCTCTAGACACTCGGCATGGCCAACGCCCCCGATCGATCCCGTCCCCTTGCCGGCCTCCGAGTGGTCGAGGCCGCGCAGATGATTTCGGCGCCGCTCGCAGCCTCGCTTCTGAGTGATCAGGGTGCAGAAGTGATCAAGGTCGAGGCAGCAAACGGCGCAGGAGATCGCATGCGGACGCTCGGCGACATCCGCAACGGCATGGGGTCGGTGTTCCATGCGTGCAACCGTGGAAAGCGGTCGATTTCTTTGAACACCAAGGCTGATGCCGGTCGGGAGATTCTGATCGATCTCATCGACGGTGCTGACGTGTTCATCCAGAACTTCCGACCGGGAGCGACCGAGCGCATGGGCGTGGGAGCCGACGCCATGCTCGAGCGCAACCCGAGCTTGATCTACGTCTCGGTCAGCGGCTTCGGAGCCACCGGTCCGTACGCCGATCAGATGGTGTATGACTTCGTGATCCAGGGAGTGACGGGTCTTGCCGCCTTCGAGGGTGGCAGTGGCGCTCCGCAGCTCACCAAGAACCTGACGATCGACAAAGCGACGGCACTCACGGTCGCTCAGGCGATCACGGCGGCCCTGTTGCACCGGGAACGGACCGGTGAGGGCCAACACCTCGAGGTCGACATGGTGAGCGCCGGCCTGCAGTTCGCTTGGCCCGATGTGATGTGGAACCACTCGCTTCAAGGCGAGGGGGTCACGGTGACGCCACCGATGTCTGCGAACTACGACGTTCGGCCGACGAAGGATGGCCACATCACCCTCAACTTGGCGACCAACAGCACTTGGCCTCGCCTGTGCGCTGCCATCGATCCGGCGCTTGCCGACGATCCACGGTTCGCGACCTACACCGATCGTCAGAACAATGCCGTTGACTTGGCAGCGGCGGTCGATGCGATTCTGTCAGAACTCACCAGTATCGAGGCCTTGGAACGGCTGCGGGCCAATGACATGCCAGGTGGCCCGGTGCTCACCCTCGACGAGGTGCACGAGGACCCTCAGATCGTGCACAACAACAGCCTTGTCACCTACGACAGCCCAGGCATTGGGATGGTGCGCGAGCCGCGCCCTGCGGCCCGCTTCG
>CAZYLX010000731.1:0-2392 GCA_964648595.1 uncultured Acidimicrobiaceae bacterium | reverse complement strand
GAACCGTTTCCGCGCTCTCGCCAGGGCCGACCGCTCGTGAGTAGGGTTGCAGCAGCGCTGGCCGCGAGGCGGTGTCGGGCCGCGCTCGATATCGAGAGGGGAGATGATGCCGGAGGTTTGGGGGGGACCGTTCCTGGATGCTGCCACGGTTGCCGCCCTTGTCTTGCTCGGCGTCTACGTGGCAAAGGTCGTCGTGTTCGGGTCGCTCGCTATCGTTCACGAGCGATGGATCGACGTTGTGCCGACGCCGGTGCTGTCGCACAAGCCACTGGTCTCGATCATCGTTCCCTGTTTCAACGAGGACGCGGTGATCGAGAGCTGCGTCCGAAGCCTGCTCACGACGTTCTACCCGAAGCTCGAGATCTTCATCGTCGACGACGGTTCCACCGACGGCACAGAGCGCATCGGTGAACGGTTGGCGGCGACGGACTCCAGGGTCAACTTCCTGCGTCAGCGCAACAGCGGAAAGGCTGCCGCACTGAACCATGGCCTCGAATGCGCCCGCGGTGAGATCGTGGTGACGATCGACGCTGATTCGGCATTCAGGCCGAACACGCTTCCCTACCTTGTCGCGCCGTTTGCGGACGGCCGCGTGGGCGCGGTCGGGGGCAACGTGAAAGTCGCCAACCGACGGCGATTGTTTGGGCGCCAGCAGGGCCTGGAGTATGCCATGGGGGTGAACCTGCAACGACGGGCCTTTGCAGCGCTCGGCTGCATGCAGGTGATCTCCGGCGCGGTGGGCGCGTTCCGGCGTATTGCCCTGGACGAAGTCGGCGGGTTCCCGGACGATACGGTGGTCGAAGACATGGACGTCACGATCGCGATTGCTGCTGCTGGGTATCGTGTCCAATTTGCCGGGTGGGCGGTCGCCACTACGGAGGCACCGCGATCGCTCGGTGATTGGATGCGCCAGCGGTACCGCTGGACCTACGGCGGTTTCCAGGTGGTGAAGAAGTACCGGCACATGCTCTTCTCGCGTCGGCACGGTTCGATGGGTCTCGTCGGCCTGCCGTTCTTCTTCGCATTCCCCTGGATCGATGTCCTGGTCTCGGGGCTCCTGTTGTTGGCCTTCGCCCGGGTGGTCTCCGGGAGTGGTCTCTCGGCACTGATCCAGATCTTCCTCGTACTGGCGTGTGTTCACGTATCGCTTGCGTTGCTCGCGTTGTGGCTGGATGGCGATGAATCCCTGTGGCTTGCAGTGCTCGCGGCATTCGACAGTCTCTGGTACACCCCGCTGCTCAGTGCCGTCACCGTCTGGGCCGGGATCACGTTCCTGTTCGGCCGCGCGCCACACCGGACCAAGGCCAGCCGCAACGGGGATGAACACCCGTTCGTCGAGCCGAGCTTCGTCATCGACCTCACCGACACCGAAGCAGACCGAGATGCGGTGTCTGTTCGAGTCGCCTAGCGACGGGGAGTCCGGTACATCGAGGCCGCGGGTCGACAACGGCACCGTGGCCTGACGGTGGCGGGCGAAGCGCATGCACGGCGTACCCGTGACTGGGCGGTAGCGTTGCCAAACGGTGAAACGAATTCGCGGAAAACGAGCAGTGCTGATCGGTACGGGTGTTGCCGTGCTTCTTGTTGTCGCGCTCGCCGGATGGCAGGGAGCCCGGGCCTGGTTGGCGTGGCGCGGGATCGAGCGCATCGAGTTCGACACCGCCGAGGCGCGCACCCAGATGTTCGAGCCACTCGAAGAACCAGGCGACGATCCGAATGAGGCGCTGCTCGATGCTGTGACGACGCCGACGGTTGACGCCGTCGAGTACACCGCCGTGCTCGCCATCGGATCGGACGAGCAGACCGAAGAGGAGAAGTTGGCGGCAGAAGCGGCAGGCCGGCCATCGCAGGACAACGTATACGCCGACGCGATTCTCCTGTGGCTCGTACCGGATGATGGCAGCGAACCCGCGCTGGTTTCGATCCCTCGAGACCTTGTGGTCATCAACCCGTGCACTCGGGTCGTAACCAAACTCGACCGCACGCTCGCTGGGTGCGGCGAAGCAGTGACGGGTCCAGAGCTCGTGTCGCTCGCGGTCGAGGACTACTCGGGCATTCCGATTGACCACTTCGCGACGTTCGACTTCGAGGCATTCATCGAGGTGATCGACTCGCTTGGCGGAGTGGAAGTCTGCGTGGATTACGCGCTGCGCGAGGGCGGCCGGGATCTCCTTCCTGCTGGCTGTTCGGTCGCCGACGGGGAGACGGCGCTGGCATGGGTGCGGTCGCGGGCGACACAGGAACTCGTCGACGGAGAATGGCGCTTCATCGAGGGAGTGTCCGATCAGAACCGCACCGAGCGTCAGCAGCAGCTCATGTTTGCGATGCTGGCGAAGATGAAGGCGATGCGATCACCGGCCGCCCTCGCCGGTATTGCGGAGAGCGTCGGGGA
>CAZYLX010000730.1:0-2393 GCA_964648595.1 uncultured Acidimicrobiaceae bacterium | reverse complement strand
CGGCCACCACAGCGAAGGCATCGATCACGCTGGGCGGAATGGTCACGCCGGTCGGGTTGCCGGGCGTGACGAGCGAGATGGCGCGAGTGCGATCGTTGATCATCGCAGCGGAGCGCTCGGGATCGGGGACGAAATCGTCGCCGACGGGCATGAATCGGGGGACGATGCCTTCAGCCTCGAGCCACATCGCATGGTTGAAGTAGTACGGAAGATGCATCAGCACCTCGTCGCCGGGCCCGGCCAGGGCGGAAGCGACGACACAAAAGGCTTGGTTGCATCCTGCGGTCGGAAGCACTTCGGTGTCGGTGACCGTGCCTGCGTAGTCAGCGGACATGCGCGCTGCGAATGCCTCCGTCAGGCCTGGGAGCCCGAATGACGGCGCGTACGCTCCGCCATCAGCACTTCGCGCGACCTCGGCGATTCGGTCGGCAACGACCGGCGCTGGCGGATAACTCGGCGCGGCCTGGGACAGATCGAGGAGCGGAGCACCGCCTCTGCGATGCTCGAGCCACGCCTTCGCATCCGAGATCGGCGACGATCGAAGTTCGGTGGCCCGCTCGCTCATCTTCATTCGGGAAATGATGCCACGGCGGCGGAGCCGTTGGGACTTCGGCCAGTCGTTGGCGGTCAGTCGGTTGGTGGTGGTTCAGTCCGTTGTTGTTCGTAAGAAGACACCAGAGCGAACCTTCGGTTCGAAATAGGTCGACTTCGGCGGCATGATCAGGCCGCTGTCAGCGGCCGTCACCAGAACCTCGATCGGGACCTGACGCATCACGGCAACGAGCCCTCCATCCCGATCGATCACCGCCTCCAGTTCAGAGGTATCGCGTCGGCCGGCAAGATACGAGAGCGCTGGATCGTCTCCCTCAGGATCGAGATGGAACAGTGGACCAACGATCTCGGACTGGAATCGGCTCGGATCGAGATCTGCCAGTTGGGCTTCTGCTCCGGCTCGGCCCGACAACGGCAGATCGAGGCAGTACCACTGGCCTTGTCCGTAGATGGCGATTTCGGAGTCGGATCGCTCACCGATCTCGTCGCTGCTGCTTCGGCGCAGGCGATGGTGTCGCCCGATGACCCGCAACGCCTCGGCGACCCCACCGGGTGCCCGCAGCACGCGGTGATGCGGTGCGTTGTCGAGTCTGTCGGTGGCGAAGATGGCACACAGCATCCAGTCGGCCATACCCGGGCCGGCTGCGGTCCGGAACGTTGCCGCTGCTGCGGCACGGTGGTGGCCGTCGATGAGGTAGAGAGGATCGTCATCGAGCACGGTGCGAAGTGCTTCGTGATCTG
The DNA here is from genome assembly GCA_964648595.1 of uncultured Acidimicrobiaceae bacterium. Taxonomy (GTDB): domain Bacteria; phylum Actinomycetota; class Acidimicrobiia; order Acidimicrobiales; family SZUA-35; genus SZUA-35. The sequence goes on along the minus strand of CAZYLX010000730.1, from coordinate 1,100 downwards.
TGCGATCGGTGACGGACCACACGGTTTGTTCGAGCCCGTCCGGCAGTGCGAATCTGAGCAAGGGCTCTCTGGCGACGGCGTGCTCGATCGCTTCGGAGACGATCCTGTTCGGTAAATGGGCGAGAGCGATCGGGCTCGACTGCACACCGACCACGTCGAGGTGATTGGCCAGATGGATTGCCCGGGTCGCCTTCACGTGCTCGTGGATTCGCACCCGACCGGCGATGTAGTCGGCAACGGAGACGCCAGCGACCAGACCGGTCAGAACGTGGCCGTGTTCTGCCAGCTGGTAGACGTAGAACTCGTCGTCCCGCTCGCCGCCGAAGGCCCCGTTCTGGCGAAGTCGATCGAGCGCTTCGCGCCCCTGGTGCAGCAGCCCTTCTGCGTCGACACCCTCCGACGGGTCGACGTCCTCCAAGCCCCGGGTGACCGCCATGTAGCTGTCGGGGTTGAAGGCGAGATGGGCCCGGCGGTCATTTGGCGTGAGCGCATCGTGAGCAGGAGACGAGACACGCTCAGCCCACGATTGCTGGACGACCCGCAGCCGGAGCGGACGAACCGATGCCACGTCAGCTGTGTCCGTCAGACGTGACGGACACAGCGAGTACCTCGCCGATACTGCCGATCTCATCGAGCGTGGTTTCCGAGACCGACCCGTCGACGTTGATCGTCGCCACAGCTGCGCCTCCGCCGGTGAACAGCTGGTTCTGCATCTGTTCGACGTTGTGTCCGTTTCGACTCAACGCGTTCAGGATCTTGGCCAGCACCCCGACTCGGTCGAGGTGGCGAATGGAGAGGAGGGCGGCACCTGACGCGTCCGTTGCCAGGTTGACGCAGTTGATCATGGCGCCCTGGGCGTAGGCCTGGATGACCTCGACCATGCCATCAGCGACCGATTCCTGAGCCTGCTTCGTCGACGCCCCGATGTGGTGGCTGCCGACAACGGACGGGTGAGCGGCCAGTGTTGACGTGAAGGTGCCCGTCGAGCTTGCCGGCTCGTTGGCGAAGACGTCGAGACCAGCTCGCATGTTGCGATTGTCGAGGCCGGCCAACAGCGCCGCTTCATCGACGACCTCGCCGCGTGACGTATTGAGGATGAT
>CAZYLX010000729.1:0-2393 GCA_964648595.1 uncultured Acidimicrobiaceae bacterium | reverse complement strand
CGCTCGACGTGGCATGTCGGACCAGACGGCTGGGAGTATCAGGTCTTCCTGATTCGAGTCTCCTGACCGGCGCATCAGCGCTCGAACCACAATTACCGGTTCACCATCAGGTCGAGCAGGACCTGATGGGACGGTGAATCACCGAGTGCGGACTGCATCACCGTCCGATGCTCGGCATCGATCGGGTGCTTTCCCGAGCTTGCCGATGCCTTGGACTGAACGGGATCTTCGACTTCCATCGCGTAGACGAGGTTGTGTGGGTCGCCCTCGATCAGGATCGCAGTTTCGTGATGCACGGTCTCATCGATGAGCGTCGCCAACGCTTCGTCTCGCCGAACCGTCCGCAGCTGGTCGAACCAGCTCTTCAGGTTCTCGATCTCACCCGGACGAACGAAGCGAACGCTGAGTTGGAGCATCGGGCGATGTTCGCACAGGCGGCGAACTCGTGTTGGCGATCCGCTGTCGAATTGGCGACGTCAGCAAGTGAACGCAGGGCCTGGGTGAAGTAGGTTCGGCGGGCATGAGAGGCATCATCGGTTACGGCGCGTACGTCCCCTTCCACCGGCTGCAGCGGAGTTCCATTACTGCAGCGCTCGGAACCGGGGGAGGGCGGGGCACTCGAGCGGTTGCCGGCTACGACGAGGACGCCACATCGATGTCGGTCGAAGCCTGTCGCAATCTGTTCGCATCGCTGGGTGATGATGCGCCGACGCCATCATCGGTTTCCTTCGCCACTGCCACGCCTCCCTATCTCGACAAGACCAACGCCAACGTGATCCACGCCGCGCTGAACCTGCCGAGTCACGTCTTCGCCGGTGATGTCGGTGGAGCGGCCCGATCGGTCAATGCAGCGCTTCGCTCCGCTTTGGAGGGCACTTGCCCGTCGCTGGTGGCGGCCGCCGATGTTCGGACCGGGCGACCCGGCTCTTCCGACGAATCCGCGCTCGGCGATGCGGCCGCAGCGTGGCTCATCGGCAACGACAGCGACGGCACCGTGCTGGCCGAATGGCTGGGCGGCGCATCAGCAACAGCTGAGTTCCTCGATCGTTGGCGGCTCCCCGAGTGGAACTACAGCCGCGTGTGGGAAGAGCGCTTCGGCGAGCACGCGTATCTCCCGCTGGTCAGCGAAGCCGCAACCGCGGCGTTCAAGGAATGCTCGATCGAACCAGCCGATGTCGACGTCGCCATCATCACCGGGCTGCACGCCCGAGCAGTCCGGGGCGCGGCCCAAGCCGCTGGGCTGGGCGCCGTCCGCATCGCCGACGACTTCACGTCAACGGTTGGCACGACTGGCTCATCTCATGCTGGCCTGATCCTCGCGTCGGTGCTCGACGAAGCCGACCCGGACGTCACGATCATGGTCATCCATCTCGCCGACGGCTGCGACGTTGGCTTCTATCGGACGACGGAGGCCATCACCGCTCACACCAACACTCGGTCGGTCGCTACGCAGCTGGCCGAGACCAACGACGAGCTCGACTACAACGCCTTCCTCACCTGGCGCGGCTTCCTCGATCGCGAACCCCCGAGGCGGCCCGATCCGACGCCGCCCGCTGCGCCGCCGTCGTTCCGCAACGAGGCATGGAAGTTCGCGTTCATCGGATCTAGAGATCGCAGCAGCGGAGCAGTACACCTGCCGCCGCAGCGAGTGTCGGTCAAGGGAGGTGCGGTCGACGACATGGAGATGGTGCCGATGGCCGACGTTCCCGCCACCGTTGCGACCTACACCATCGATCGCCTGGCCTACTCACTGGCCCCACCGACCATCGCTGTCGTGATCGACTTCGACGGAGGTGGCCGATTCAGCTGCCAGCTCACCGATGCCGATCCCGAGGTCGTGAAGATCGGCATGCGGGTTCAGATGACGTTCCGACGGATGCTCACCGCGGACGGAGTTCACAACTACTTCTGGAAGGCCAAGCCGCTGTCGTGACCGGGGTGCTCGTCGTCCCCGAGGTTCTCGGAGGTGTCGGAGTCCCACGAACGAAGCACGGTCCCGACACGGAAGCTGGCGAAGAGGAACGTGCCGCCCAGAACGAAGAACAATGCGACCCGCCAGAATGTGTCGACTGCGGCCAGGTCGATTGTGAGTAGCTTGATCATCACCACACCGAGCGTGACGAGGCTGATCTGGGCCAGGCGGATCGACGAGCGGGTGAACGCCGCAACGAGCGCCGCGAATCCGAGCGATGCCCAGGCCGCGGAGATCAGCGCTTGGCCTTGAGGAACGTGCGTGAGGGCTGAGACCGGCCACAGCACCGCCCCGCCGAACGCGACGCCTGCGAGGAAGTAGCAGAAGCGGCGCTCGGGGCCCGACCTCAACTCCCACCAGGCCCAGGCGGCCGCCAGCGCGACCACCCCGAGATGGACGATGTCATCGATCAAGGGAGCAT
>CAZYLX010000728.1:0-2398 GCA_964648595.1 uncultured Acidimicrobiaceae bacterium | reverse complement strand
CCTTCGCGACTCCGTTGGTCGGAGCCGTCGGAACGAAGATAGATCGTTAGGACCTTAACTAGTCAGGGACTTTCGTCCCGACCACGCAGAGCCGGACCACGGCGTTGCCCGAGTTGGCGAGCCGGGGTCAGTCGCGCAAGGTTCCGACTTTGAGGTCCTTGAAGGCCACACCACGGTCGACCGAGATGTCGCGGGGAAGCCCGAGAACACGGTCGCCGATGATGTTGCGCTGGATCTCGTCGGTGCCGCCGGCGATCGACGAAGAGAAGGAACCGACCGTCTGCTTCTGCAGATCGCCTGCTGCGTCGTCGCCAGGCTCCCAGGCCATCGATGCCGGCCCTGCCATGTTCATCAGGATCTCTCGCATACGCCACTGGATGACCGACCCGAACAGCTTGCCGAGCGAACCACCAGGGCCGGGTGTCTTTCCGGACTTCATCTCGTCGCGGGTCCGCATGGCCACCAACGACTTTGCTGTTTCCATCGAGTAGATGTGCGCCAGATCCTGACGAACCAGTGCATCATCGAGCTTCCCTGCACCCTCTGCGGCGTTGCGAAGCATCCGGAAGTTCGGGGTGTTGATCTTGCCCGACCCGATCGTGCCGATGGCGACACGCTCGTACATGAGCATTGCCGTTGCATGGTTCCAGCCGTTGTTGAGTTCGCCCAACAGGTTGTCGGCCGGGATACGGACGTCGGTGAAGAAAACCTCGTTGAAGTGGCTTCCGCCATCGATCTGGTGGATCGGACGAATGTCAACGCCGGGGCTCGACAGATCGAGGATGAACATCGAGATGCCGGCGTGTTTCACGGCCTCGGGGTCGGTGCGGGCGATGAGGATGGCGTACTAGGAAACATGGGCCAGCGTCGTCCAGACTTTCTGACCGTTGAGGATGAAGTCGTCACCGTCCTTCTCGGCCTTGGATTGAAGGCTGGCGACATCGGAACCGGCGCCAGGCTCGGAGAACATCTGGCACCAGAGGGTCTTGCCGGAGATGTTGTCCGGCAGATACTTCTTCTTCTGCTCCTCGGTTCCGAAGTCGCTGAGCATCGGCATACACATGCCATGGCTGATCACGAAGTCGCTGGTCATGAACGGGAAGTTGACGATCTCTTCACGGAAGATCGAGTCATGCTTCTTGGTGAGACCGGCTCCCCCGTACTCCTTGGAGATGGTGGTTCCCGCAAGGCCGGCCTCGGCCAGCTTGCCCATGTAGACCTTCTGCTTGTCGAGGTCGCGCGCTGCCGTTGCGTCGGTGTGTTCCTCGAGGAACGCCCGCACCCTTGCTCGGAATTCGGCTTCTTCGGTCTCGGTCAGCACGTCGCTCATTTGCACACTCCGGATTCGTCATGGGGAGATCTGTTTGCGGGACTTGTTTTGGTATTCGTTGGAGAAGTTTGTTCGAGAAGGGCCGATGAAGGATTCGGTTGTCTCCTACGACGGGAGGGATTGTATACTCCGAAACAGTCATGGGTGAAACTGTCTCAGGAGCTACCACACCGGCATCCGGTCACGAGCTTGATGCGTCGCCGTGGATGCGGGTCGAGAGCACCCTCATGGCAACCGCTCGTCTGATGCGCGAAGCTTACGACACCGCCCTTGCCCCACTCGATCTGAATCTCACCGACGCCATGCTGTTGGCCTACACGGTCGAGGCCGGCCCACTCAAGCAGACCTCGATCGCCGACCATCTGGGAATCGGCCGAGCTGCCGCAGGCAACGTGATCGATCGGCTCGAGAAGCGAGCACTCGTCGAGCGCTGCAGCGACGAGAACGACCGCCGAGTGTGGTTGGTGGCACCGACCGCCGCCGGCACGGAACTGGCAGCCGAGATCACCGCTGTCGACGTCGATCTCCGTCAGAAGCTCCGGCTTGGCATCGACCGTCATGAACGCCAGATGTTGGCCACCCTCCTGGTGCGTCTCCAGCGAAACCTTCTCGCCGCCGGCACGAGGCCAAACGGCCCGACCGAGCTGTCCCAGTCAACCAACTCACCAACCACAGATAGGAAACCATCATGAGAGAGGCAGTCATCGTCGACGCCGTCCGGACTCCGGGAGGTCGCCGCAACGGCCAGCTCCAGGATTGGCACGCCGCCGAGCTCGCGGCCCACGTGCTGAAAGTGCTCGAGGAGCGCAACGGCATCGACCCGTCGATCGTCGACGACGTCATCATGGGCTGCGTCATGCAGGTCGGTGAACAGTCGCTCAACATTGGCCGGAACGCTGTGCTCACCGCCGGCTGGCCAGAGTCGGTTCCCGCCACCACCGTCGACCGTCAGTGCGGATCCAGCCAACAGGCGTTGCACTTCGCAGCGCAGGGCGTGATGGCCGGCGCCTATGACGTCGTTGTTGCCGCCGGTGTCGAGGTCATGACCCGCACCCCGATGGGTGCATC
>CAZYLX010000727.1:0-2401 GCA_964648595.1 uncultured Acidimicrobiaceae bacterium | reverse complement strand
TCTCGGGGATGATGTGCATGAGGTCGACGGCCTGGTGGTTGGGAATGGGGTCGACCTGGAGCACGTTGGTGAGGCCGCGATGGGTGTCGCCCGGGTCGGCGACTCGGCGAATGATCGTGATGAACGTCTTCGTCACGCCAACTGCCTGGTGGACGGCGTCGACGGCACGGATCAGGCCGGTGGTATTGCACGATGTCAGCTTTAGGTAGTCGACTCCGAGACCCTTCTCGTAGTTGGCCGTTCCGTGGAAGAAGACGTCGGCCACCTCACCAGACTCGCCACCCTGGAACACGGCCTTCACGCCGTGCTCGAGATACTTCACCTTGTTCTTGGCGCCGATTCCTCCAGGGGCCGAGTCGAGCATGACGTCGACGTCTCCGAGCAACTCATCGAACGACCCGCTCACCGGGATGCCCGCATCGGCGAGCACTTGCTCGGATCCGGGGACCGCAGCGAACAACGGGAACGGCATGCCTCGCTCCCGAAGGGCGCGCACGGCGAGGGTGGGAGCGACGTCGGCAACACCGACCAGCTCCATGTCCTCCTGAGCGGCAACTCCAGCAGCGAGGCGGTTGCCAATGACTCCGTATCCGGCGACCCCGACCTTGACCTTGCTCATGTCCATCTCCTTCGCTCGCCCAGGATCCGTCCTGGCCCATTCGACCGTACGACGGCGCGCGCCTCGGCGTTAGTGACGAAGTGCTCTACGGATGCGCTCCCATGAGGTTGATGGTCGAACAAGATCAACTCAGGAGGCGAATGTGAAAAAGGGAATCCTGCTCCACGAGGCGGGCGACGATGTTGGCGTTGCCACGATCGAGCTGAGCGCCGGTGAGATCGTCCAAGCGTTGACGCTCGAGGGCGAACCGGTCACCGAGATCGAGCTCATCGATGACGTGCCGCTCGCCCACAAGGTGGCCATGAGACCGTTGGAGGCGAACCAGGACGTTCTCGAGTACGGCAGAGCGATCGGCGCTGCCACCGTCGCGATCCTGCGTGGCGGCCACGTCCACACCCACAACCTCCACGGCAAACGGTGGAGCGGAAGATCACAGATCGTCGAACACCATCAGGAACAATCATGACCAACTACCAGGACATGCCACTCACCGGCTTCCGACGGGAGAACGGCCGGGTCGGGATCCGCAATCACGTGCTGCTGATCTCGGTCGATGACATCTCGAATGCGGCCGTACTCGGCGTGGAGAGCCTCGTACGGGGCACCATGGCGCTCCCGCACCCATATGGGCGTCTCCAATTCGGCGCCGACCTCGACCTCACCTTCAACACACTCATCGGCTACGGCAGGAATCCGAACGTCGCCGCGGCGATCGTGATCGGCATCGAGCCGAACTGGACCAACCACATCGTCGAACAGATCGCGGAGACCGGAAAGCCGGTCCGCGGATTCAGTATCGAACGCACCGGCGATCTGCAGACCATCGCCGACGCAGCCCGCGTCGCCCAAGAGTTCGTCCAGTACGCGACCGAGCTGCCGCGAGTACCCGTTCAGTGGAATGAGATTCTCGTCTCGACCAAGTGCGGAGAGTCCGACACCACCAGCGGGCTGGCATCCAACCCGACCGTCGGCCGAGTCTTCGACCGACTCGAGGACGGCGGCAGCACGCTGATCTTCGGCGAGACCACCGAGGTCACCGGAGCTGAGGACAAGGTCATGGAGCGGTGCGTCACACCCGAGATCGCTGCACAGTTCAAAGGAGCCTTCGACGACTACCAGGACCTTGTTCAGTCCCAGGGGGTCAACCTGTTGGGCTCGCAGCCGACCGAGGGCAACATTCGCGGCGGGCTGACCACCATCGAAGAAAAGGCACTCGGCAACGTCGAGAAGATGGGGCAATGCTCGGTCGTCGGCTATCTCGACCCGGCCCAAGCACCAGCGGGGCCGGCCGGCCTGTATTTCATGGACTCGTCCAGTGCTGCCGCCGAGATGGTCACCCTCTGCTGCGCGGCCGGCGCTGTCCTTCATCTCTTCACCACAGGGCAAGGCAACATCATCGGCAACCCTGTCCTCCCGACGATCAAGATGACGGCGAACCCAATGACCGTCGAGACCATGTCGGAGCACATCGACGTCGACGTCACCGGCCTGCTTCGCTTCGACTACAACCTCGACGGTGCGGCAGATCAAACGATGGAGACGATGGCAAGCACCATCAACGGTCGGCTGACCTGTGCTGAGACTCTGCATCATGACGAGTTCGTGCTGACCAAGCTGTATCGCAGCGCTTAGCGACCGTCTTCGCTGTCACCCATGGAGATCAGCGTTCCCTACGGGCACTCGACGGTGTCGGCCGACGTCCCGGATGACTTCGCTGTCGACATCGTTGAACTCCCTGATACTCCAGCCGCGACCAACCCGATGGCCGAGGTGCGGCGGGCC
>CAZYLX010000726.1:0-2406 GCA_964648595.1 uncultured Acidimicrobiaceae bacterium | reverse complement strand
CAATCTGACGGCCACCCACAGGGAATGGCGGAACGGGAATCCAGTCTTCGGTTTCGGATTCCTGGTCGACTGTGCCGAGGCGGCAGTCATCCGGTTCACGAAGCCCGCGGTGAATTCGTTCACTATCTCAAAAACTCTCTCGGGCTTCCAGCTCGAGATCTCCTCTAGCGACTATGGCCCGTTCCCAAGCCAAGTTCAGGCTTCGCTCGTCGACGGTGCGAACAACAACATCCTGGCCTGCGGCTCTCTGACTCTGGCGCTCGACCCGAATATCCCAAACGCAGGTCTGTAGTCGGAAAGGGGGGTTTTGCCCCCTCCCTGACTCTGGAAGCTCATGGTGCGGATGCTGACAGATAGCGAAAAGGGCCACTTGCCGAGGCCGCTCGCCAGAGGGGCCTCGAGGTTCTGGTCGTCGACGCTCCCGACCGGTTGCGCACCTTCGAGGGCACGACACTCACCGGAGGTGATTCATGGTCGACGTGCTCGCCTGAGCTCACCGTGGCGCTTGTTGCTGCCACTCCCAATGCGATCGAACCATCTCTTCGATCGACCGTTGGGCCTTCCAATCCAGGAGGTGGGACGCCACGGTCGGATCGGCGTGGATCGATGTTGCGTCGCCGGGCCGACGGGGCGACGAGATCGTCGAGACTGTGGTTCCTGTGACGTGCTCGGCCGCGGCGATCACGCCGAGCACCGATGTTGGGGTCCCGGTTCCGAGATTGACGGCCTCGAACCCGACGCCTCGCCGGGCTTCCGTGCCATCCGCGGTGCGGTTCAGCGCCGCGATGTGCCCGTCGACCAGATCAGCGATGTGCAGATAGTCCCGCTCGCATGTGCCATCGGCGGTGTCGTAGTCGACGCCATTGATCTCGACCGGTTCACCTGATGCGGCAGCGCGAAGCACCGCTGGGACGAGGTTGGGCGTGCTGGTCGTTGGGTTGTCCCCCAGGCCGACGGTCGGGCCAGCTCCGGCAGGGTTGAAATAGCGAAGGGCGACGACCTGCCAGGACGGATCGGCCGCTGCAGCATCGCTCAACAGTTGCTCGGCCGCGGCTTTCGACCGCCCGTAGGGGTTGGTCGGCCTCAGCGCCTCTTGCTCGGTGATCGGCCGGCCATCGCCCTGTCCATACACGGTGCAGGAGGAGGAGTAGACCATTCGATGAACGCCGGTGTCCTGCATGGCCGACATCAACTCGGTAGTGCCACCGACATTGATCGACCAGTAGCGGAGAGGGTCGACCATGGATTCAGCAACGGACTTGACGCCCGCCAGGTGCACCACGGCGTCAACAGCCTCGTCGCGCAGACACGACCGAAGCTGCTGTCCGTCACGGACATCGAAGCGATGGAGCCGGAAACTCCCCGGAAGTTCACTCAACACCTGACCGACCAAGATGTGACTGTTCGAGAAATTGTCGATGCCGACGACCTCGTGGCCGGCCGCGAGCAGCTCAGCAACGACGTGGCTCCCGATGTAGCCGGTCGCTCCAGTTACCAGCACGCGGCTCACAGGTCGAGGGGGCCAGGTTCGAAGATCTCAGTACGCGCCATGGCGCCCTGTGCTGAGGAACTGACGGAAGGTGATGAGGCACAGCCGAAGATCACCGACGAACGAGCGAGACGCGACGTACTGCAGATCGAGAACGATTCGATCTTCGAACGGCAGATCATTCCTGCCGCTGGTCTGCCACAGGCCCGTGAGGCCAGGACGGACGGACAGAACGGGCTCGAGCGCCGGCCCGAATCGAGGTCCCTCCTCGATGGTCTTTGGCCGCGGGCCCACCAAACTCATCTCGCCTCGAACAACGTTCAGCAGCTGGGGTAGCTCATCCAGGCTGGTGCGACGCAGGAAACGTCCGATCGGTGTGACCCGAGGATCATCGAGCAGTTTGCACTCGCGCTCGAGTTGTTCTGCGATGTCGGGATGGGCATCCAGAATGCGGCGCTGCTCGAACTCGTCGACCATCGTCCGCAGCTTCCAGGCGCCGAACGTCGTGCCGAGGTGGCCGTGGCGTCGGCTTGCGTAGAACACCGATCCGCCGGAAGAGACGCGCACCATCACCGCTGCAATCAAGATGACGGGCAGCGCAACGACAAGGAGCAGGGATGCAGCCACGATGTCGAACACCCGAGTCGCTCTGAGCCGTCGTTTGACCCCATCGCAGGCATTGATGAGCGACCGAAGCTCATCGGGCTCGAGGTTCCGGAACGAGGGTTCCGGTTCCGTGAAATAGAGCGTCGGTGCATCATCCCGAAGGTCGATCACAACGTTGTCAAGATCGATCGAGCCGAGAGAGGACGCGGTCAGCTCCGCGCTGTCTTCTGCTGCCTTGCCTGCTGCCACCATGGGGATCCCTCTATGCGCCGAAGGCCAAACTAGTTGGAGGGCAACCCTGAGGTCGAGGC
>CAZYLX010000725.1:0-2409 GCA_964648595.1 uncultured Acidimicrobiaceae bacterium | reverse complement strand
CCCGACCACGCCGGCCCGCTCGTGGGCCGAGCTCCTCGAGACAATCCAGGGCGGCCTCGCCCTGCTTGACGAAGAGTGGCGCCTCGCCTTTGTCAGTGACCGATTCCTGACGTTGCTCGGCCAACCCGATGACCTCGTCGGCCAGGATCTCCGCGACCTGCTGCCGGCGCTGACGAAGGACGATCCCAGGGGCTTCCAACACCAGTTCGAGCGCGGAACTCGGATCGAATTCGAGCAGCAGTTCCCGACCAGTGACGGTGATCGATGCTGGTACCGCGTGACGATCGTCCCCTGCACCGAGCTCGGTGACCGCCTCACTGCGGTCGTGTTCGCGAAGGACATCACGCAGACCAGCAGGTCGCTGGCGCAGCTTCGAGACGCCACGGTCGGGCTGACCGAGGTCGAGAGCGAGCTCCATCGCCGAGTCGGCCGCGACGTGCATGACGGCCCGATCCAGCTCTTGGCCGCACTGATGTTCCGACTTGGCATGAGCAACACCGACGAAGCCGACGAGCTACAGCAGATCGTTTCCGAAGTAGCGAGCACGCTGCGTCACGTGATCGAGGACTTCTCGCCAACGCTGCACCGAACAGAAGGCATGCTGCTCGAACAGTGGATCGCCCCCTTCCTCATCGGCACCGGGCTCGTGGTGAACGTCGAGGACCGGCGCACCATCGAGCCGGGACTGGCCGAAGTCCAGGCGGCGTTCGTGTTGGTCTATCAAATTTTCCGAGCCATGAAACACCCCGAACTCCACCGAACACTCAACGTGGTGTTGACCGATGAGCAAGGTGGCGAACGCATCGTCATCACCGTTCCGTCCAGCGAACCCGTGGAGGTTGTAGGCCGCAGAGCTGCTCAGATCCGGGCCGTCGCACATCACGCTCGCGCATTGGGCGGCACATTGTCGGTACGGTTCGACGACAACCCTCGCACACTCTCGATGTGGATTCCCAAGCTGTATCAAACGACGGTGCCGCCGAAGGAGGGGGCGACGAGTTCGAAACAGCTGCCTCAGGTTCGGGCCGTCAACAACGTGTCACGCTTCCCCCAACTCCGAGATTCGACATGGCGCACGATCGTCAGCGAAGCTCCCGAGCGCATGGTCGAATTCGACGATCAGATGCGAATCTCGTTTGCCAACGGTGCGCAGCAAGAAGCAGTCGGCGTCGGCCCTGACCAGCTGATCGGCTTGTCCGCCGAGCAGATGTTCGCGGCAGACTCCCTGTCGCAGCTGGCCGATGCCTTCGATCGGCTCGATACCGGCGAATTCGTCGAAACCGACTGGCATCGGAAGAACATGTTTGACGACTCGAGGCTGATCCACCTGACCCTCTCGCCACGGCTCGACGAAGCCGACCAGTGGCAGGGCCTCTTTCTGGCCACCGAAGACCGAACCGACGTCGAACTCCTCGACGAGCTGTACCAGACGGCACTCGCGGATCTCACCCTCGCTCGCCGTCGCGTCATCGAGGCATCGATCCAACGCCTCGAACAACCGTTGACCAAATGTGAGCAGCTCATCGAACAGTTCGAGCGGACAACTTCGCACCCGGTGCCCGTCCGCAACATCACGGGCGAGTTGGCGCTGGCGCTACGCAAGATCAAGAGCTCGACCAGCGTTCTCGGCGCTCCCCGCCTCTCGATCAGCGATCTCGACGTTGCTCTGCGGGAATCCCTCGGGACGCTCCTCGTAGGCCGCCGGCTGGTCGTTGTCGACAACACCGACTCTCCGCCGCCGGCTGAGATCTCTGACGTCGTGTTCCGGATCGCTCGTGAGGCCATCAACAATGCGGTACTGCACGGTAAGGCGGGCTTCATCACCGTCACGCTGGCCGACGCCGACGGCGGAATCAGCTGCGAGATCCACGACGAGGGAGTCGGCATCGACCCCGATCATCTGCACCATCGACCAGGCCACCTGGGTACTCGGGCGATTCAAGAACGGGCTCGCGAACGGGGCGGAACGTGTCGCATCGAGCCAGACCCGCGGGGTGGCACTCTGGTGAGCGTGTGGCTGCCCAACCACGCTGACCGCCCTTCGCTGCTCGACGGCTTGTCGGCCGCATTGTGACAACCGAGCGCTACGGCGCAGTACAGGCCTCGAGTTGATAGCAGATCGCCCGAGAGATGACTACTCCGCCCATCGGCTGATAGCCGCTGGTGACACCCTTGGCGAAGGGGCACTGTTGCCTTGTCCTGACTTTGAGTCGGCGCTGGTCGGACTCGACGCGGTTTGTTGGCGTATTGGTCGGTGTTGTGAAAATCGTCCGGGATCAACTCCTCGGTGAAGAACGCTTGGGACGCTGCGACTGATTTCGCCGGTCTCAGCCATGTCGACACCGAACTCGTCGTGCGGGCGATCGGCGGCCCGGATGGAAGCGAGGTTCCTGTGGGCTATTGCACGCC
>CAZYLX010000724.1:0-2413 GCA_964648595.1 uncultured Acidimicrobiaceae bacterium | reverse complement strand
GGCCTTCGGTGACTTCAGCCTGCTCGAGGAGCAGGAACAATTCGTCGACTGGCTCGTGCAGACCGCAGCCGATGAGCAGGCAGAACTTGTTGTCATCGCCGGCGACCTGCATGATCGTGCGGTTCCTCCAGTGGCTGCTGTTTCGCTGTTCTCCGAGGCTCTCCGCCGGCTGCGCGAGATCGGCGCAGAAGTGGTGGCCATCGCCGGCAACCACGACAGCGGAGAACGAATCGGTGCCTTCGATGGTCTGGTCGATGCTGGTGGTGTTGTCATTCGCGGTGGGTATCGGGCCGCATCGTCGGTCACCGTGCGCGAGTTCAGCGATGGGCCGCTTGCCATCGTCGCCCTGCCCTTTCTCGAACCACTGATGGCGCCGGTCGAGACCAGAGCCGAAATTCTCGACGCGGGTGGGCCGCCCCGTCTTTCGCACGAAGCTGTCTTGGCTCACGCCATCGAAGCGGCCACGGTCGACCTGCCAGAAGGCATGCGTTCGCTCGTGCTCGCCCACGCCTTCGTCACTGGGGCTGCCCCCTCGGATTCCGAGCGTGAGTTGGCCGTTGGCGACAGCGGCATGGTCTCGGCCGATCTGTTCGAGCCGTTCGACTACGTGGCCCTCGGCCATCTGCACCGGCCTCAGCTCGTCGGCGGATCGGAACGCATCCGCTATTCGGGCTCCCCTCTGCCGTACTCGTTCGGTGAGCGCCATCCCAAGGTGATCGTGTCGGTCGACCTCGATCCCGACGGTGCTGTCACCGCCCGCGAGGTTCCGGTCGAGGTCGGTCGAGGCGTCCGCACGATCCGAGGATCGTTCGATGAGTTGATGGCCAGCCCCGCGATCGACAACGCGTGGATTCGAGCCGAACTGACCGATCACGCCGTCATCCCCGATGCCCACCGGGCCCTTCGCCAACGCTTTCCGTGGTTGGTCGAGATCGCCCGGATCGCCGACTCTGGGCCGGCGACCCATCGGCTCACCGCAGCAGATGTCCGTGCTCGGCCGCCAGCGACGTTGGTCCGAGATTTCTGGGCCGAGGTTTCCAACGCCAATGCAAGTGACGAGATCGGTGCCGTCCTCGACGCCGCCATCAGCCGGGCCGAACGCGAGACAGGGGCGGCATGAAACCTGTCTCGCTTCGTATGGAGGCCTTCGGGCCATACGGAACTGTCGCTGAGGTCGACTTCGGGCCGCTGGCCGACGTCGGCCTCTTTGTCGTGGCGGGGCCCACCGGCGCCGGTAAATCGACGATTTTCGATGCCATCTGTTTCGGGCTCTATGGATCATTGTCCGGAGCCCGCCAAGGCCATGTAGATGTGCGTTCGCACTACGCCGACCCGGCTGCCGATTGTGTTGTCGAGTTCGTCTTCGACGCTCAGGGTCAGCGTTGGCGAGTCGTGCGACAGCCAACGCAGGTTCGACAGAAGCGGCGAGGGCGTGGCACGACCGAGCGCCCGGCTGAAGCAACGCTCGAAACCTGGCGCAATGGCCGATGGGTGCCGGAGGCCGCGAAGGTTCGCGACGTCAATGCTCGATGCCGCGAGTTGGTCGGGCTGTCGCTCGAGCAGTTCGAACGTGTTGTGCTCTTGCCGCAGGGCAAGTTCGCTGAGGTCCTGAACGCCAGGACCAACGAGCGCTCCGAGCTTCTTCGCACGCTGTTTGGATCCGAGATGTTCGATCGCGCCGCCGAGGTGCTGATCGAAGATGCCCGAGACGAAGAGCGGGCACTCGCCGGAGCTGACGAACGTCGCGCGGCATTTCACCAGCGGGCCGCCGATGCTCTCGATCGTGCCGCTCATGAACTCACAACGCTTCCTGTTGATCTCGAGCTAGGTCCACCCTCGGCCGAGGCGCCCGACACGTCGCCTGCTGGTTCCCAGCTGTCGTTGCTCGACGACACGAGCGACGCTGGGGTTGTCGAAGCGGTTGAGTCAGCGCTCGAGCTGACGCTCGTCGAACGACTGCAAACGCTGAGGTCTGGCCCGATCGCATCGTTGGAAGCAACAGTCGACGAGCGGCGCGAGGCGGCCGATCGGATGCGATCGGATCTGCAACGAGCCGAAGGGCAGAAGCGGGCGATCGACCAGCGCACGTCGGCGCGCCTGCGCATCGCCGTGCTCGAGAGCGATCGTGTCTCGATGGAGAAGCTGGCCGAGCGCATCGGTGTGGCTGGTGGGCTCGTCGGACTCTCCGCAGCTGTCGGAAGGCGTTCCGAGGTACTCGCTGATCTCGGGAGTCTTGATTCGTCGCTCGCCGAGACGTGGTCCCGCGTGCCGAGTCTGATGGACGTGGCGCTCGAAGTTGGACGAGCACCCGATTCGGCTGCCGAGGCCCTCGAGGTTGTGTCGTCGGCTGAGATCGTTGCCGAACTCCTCGACCGTGTTGCCGCTCGTTCAGCGGTTGTTGATGCTCTCGTCG
>CAZYLX010000723.1:0-2418 GCA_964648595.1 uncultured Acidimicrobiaceae bacterium | reverse complement strand
AGCGCGGCGCGCTCCTGATGGAGCGACTCGGTCCCTCATTGTTCGAGCTCGGTGCGCCACTCGCCGCACAGCACCAGATCATGATTCGGTGCGCATCGGCTCTGTGGCAACCGGCCCCCGAGTCCGGTCTGACGAGTGGCGCCGAGAAGGCGCGATGGATGATCGAGAACGTGTCGGTCGAGTGGGAGCGCCACGACCGGCCATGTTCCGAGCGGGCAGTCGAACAAGCCATCGGCTGCGGTGAGCGCCGACGCGCCGCCCACGATCCTGAGCGGTCGTTGCTTGTCCACGGCGACGTGCACCAATGGAACACCTTGCAGACCCTCGATGGCAGCAGCCACAAGCTGGTCGACCCGGACGGCTTACTGGCCGAGCCCGAATACGACCTCGGAATCATCATGCGCGAAGACCCCGTCGAGCTCATGAACGGCGATCCGTTCGGCCGAGCCGTTTGGCTTGCTGATCAAACTGGCCTCGATGCTCGAGCGATCTGGGAGTGGGGCGTCATCGAGCGGGTCAGCACTGGTCTGATGTGTGCCAGCATCGGGCTTCAGCCCATCGGCTCTCAGATGCTGGCAGCCGCGGACCTGATCGCTGAACAGAACGCCTCCTGAGATCAGCGCTTGCGACCGCCGCGACGAAGCGACTCGAGCGCCTTCCGTGCCGATCGACTGATCATGCCGTCTGGCTCATCGCCCCGGACGAGCGCATCCGCTGCTTCCTCGAGGTGCTCGCGGACGTCACGCTCTGCTGTGCCATGCACGGCCCGGCTGGTGAGCACGCCTGCGGCAATGGCCACCGGCGTGGCAAGAATGGCGATCGGACCGAGTGCAACTGCCGCCGAGGCGACGACCACTCCCCCAACGACGCCGACAGCCGCGCCACCGGCAACGGCCGCGTTTCGTTGATCGGTGATATCAGCGCTGAGCACCAGCGCCCCTGGCTCATCACCGACGTCAACCGCAGCGATCTCGACGCGCCGAAGCTTCCCCAACTGGCCGAGGCCCTGTGCATCACGGACGGTCTTCACCAGCTTTCCGATGAAGTCTCTCCGCTTGGTTGCAACGATCACTCCATCGGACTGGATCCGAGGCCGCATGCCGTGACCGACCTCCAGGAGCCGAATGGCACGGTCCCGCATGGCATCTTCTGGCGCGGTTGCACTGCGATGCACCGACACTCGATCAGATCCAACGACACGATCGAGCAAGCTGTCGTCATCAATCCCGTCAGTCAACTGCTCGGCCAAAGCCACCGCCACGGCCTGCACCGGCAAGTCCACTTCGGCTGCGATCTCGGCGAGCGTCGAGCGGCTGAACACGAGGTCACGGGTCGGCTCTCGATGCGCCAACTCGAAAGCACGCCGCAGCACGACCTCGGTGGTGGCCGGGTCGAGATGTTGCTGCGCGAAATGCTGCTGAGCGGCATGTTCTTGGGCCGCGCTGGGCGGTATCGGCTGAGCCTGCTCGGCGAACCCGTCGTCAGCCCCCAACATGATCAGATCCCGAGCACCGCATCGAGCCCAACGGTCAGGCCCGGTAGGTCTTTGATCCGCTTGGCGGCAAGGACGACGCCGGGCATGAAACTCGACCGATCGTACGAGTCATGACGCAGCGAGAGGGTCTGGCCTGTGGTCCCGAGGATGACCTCCTGGTGGGCGACCATCCCCCGCATGCGCACCGAGTGAACGCGGATACCGCCCGGGCCTGCGGCACCTCTGGCGTTGGCGATGGTCTCTGACTGGGTCGGGTCGTCGGCCCAGTCCTTTGATGCGGCAGCCATGCGCTCGACCGTGCTCACCGCGGTGCCGCTCGGAGCGTCGACCTTGTTGTCGTGGTGCAGCTCAATGACTTCTGCTGTCTCAAAATAGGGAGACGCAAGCTCAGCGAACCGCATCATGAGGACGGCACCAATGGCGAAGTTCGGGGCGATCAAACAGTTCGACGTCGTGAACTGATTGGCGATCGACTCGAAATTGACCTCGGTGAATCCTGACGTGCCGATCACATCGTGGATGCCGTTGGCTGCGCAGAACTCGAGGTTCTGTCGAGCCGCTGCAGGCTGAGTGAAGTCGATGGCGACGTCGACGTTCTCGTGAACGAAGCTGGCCGGAGTTGCGCTCACTTCGAAGTTGCAGCCGCTGATCCCGGTGACCTCGCAGACGTCGATCCCGGAGTAGTGCGGGTCGACCGCGGCCACGAGTTCGAGCTCGGGATCCTCGTTCACCGCGTGACACACGGCGATTCCCATGCGTCCACCAGCTCCGAACACTCCGACACGAGTCATGGCACAGAGCCTAAACGCAACCGGTCCCGGCGGGCACCCGCAACCACCCTTCGCCAAAACGCGAACTCGGGCCGGATACCACCGCACTGCGGCACTATCCGACCCAAGTTCATGTTTTTCGCCCTGTTTCGC
>CAZYLX010000722.1:0-2425 GCA_964648595.1 uncultured Acidimicrobiaceae bacterium | reverse complement strand
ACGGCTCGGTGGTCATCGTGGCAACAGGTACGGTCAAATTCTTCAACGGGGAGAAGGGCTACGGATTCATCTCCCGTGAAGGGGGCGAAGACGTCTTCGTGCACTACTCCAACATCGCAGGGTCCGGCGACCGGAGCATCGATGAGGGTCAGAACGTCGAGTTCGAGGTAGGGCCGGGGCGCAAGGGCGACGAAGCACTCAACGTTCGAGCGATCTGAGCGGACCCACCGGCGCTGCCGTCAGTCCGTGAGGTCATCGACCTCGACCAGGCCACCGGCTGCTGCCAACGCGCTCCCCAGCATGACCGATCGCTCGAGGACGGCTTCGAAGTAGTGCTCGGCAATCGTCTCGCTGCCCGACAACGGGACCCGGCCCAGCGACGTCACCACTGCCGAAGCGTCGTTGGTGATTCGAACTTCGCCGTCGAACGCCGGCAGCTTGTCCTCGTCGCCCCAGAAGGCTCGCTGTTGTTTGCCTGACGGCTTGTTCTTGTTTCGTCTGCGGCCACGGGGGCGTCGGCTGCTCACAGCGTCTCCTCGTCTTCGAGATTCAGGAGGGCATCGGGGTCGATGCCGAGTGCGGCCCGCAGTTGCTGGGCATCGAGGTCCTCGATGGAGCTTGACTTCGGCAGCACCATGTCGGCGATCTGGCGCTTGCCAGCCACCACTTCTTCGACCCTCTCGTCGACGGTGCCTGGGCAGATCAAGCGATGGCAGACCACGGTGTTCTTCTGGCCGATGCGCCAGACTCGATCGCGAGCCTGATCTTCGACCGCCGGGTTCCACCAACGGTCGTAGAGGACAACGTGGCTGGCCGCCGTCAGGTTGAGGCCGGTGCCGCCGGCCTTGAGCGACAGCACCATGGCGCCTGGCCCGGTCCCGGCCTGGAAATCACTGACCATCTTGTCCCTCGCCGAGCGACCGAGGCCCCCGTGATAACAGTGGATGGGCATGCCGTATCTCTTGGTGAGATAGGTCGAGAGGCGCTCACCCCAGGTCGCGAAATGGGTGAAGATGAGAATGCGTTCGCCGGAAGCGAAGACAGTGTCGAGGATCTCGATGAGGCGGGCGAGCTTGCCGGATCGACCGTCGAGTTCACCGTCATCTTCCTCGTAGTTGACCGGGTGATTGCAGATCTGCTTCAGCGCAGTGATAGCGGCGAGAACAGCACCCTTCTTCCGCGGTGCACCAGCGTCGACCTCGGTTTGGTGGGCAACGAGGCTGTCGAGCACGGCCTGGTACAGGCCGATCTGTTCGGGCGTCATCGAGCAATGGTCGAGTTCGTCGATGCGATCGGGGAGCTCGGCGGCGATCGCTGGTTCGGACTTCGTCCGTCGGAAGACCATGATGCCGTTCAGCGCCCGAAGGGCACCTTCGGCGTCAGATCCTGAGTTGGTCGCTGAGAGCTGGCTGATGAACTCGTTACGGCCGCCGACGAGGCCGGGGTTGGCCCAGTCGAGGATGGCCCAGAGGTCGCCGAGCCCGTTCTCGATCGGCGTGCCAGTGAGTGCGAGCCGCGAGTGGGCGCTGAGTCGTCGGAGCTGTTGCGCCGTGTCGCTCGCGGGGTTCTTGATGGCCTGTGCCTCGTCGAGCACCACGTTGTTCCAGGTGATCTTCTCGAGACCGACCATGTCGCGAACTGCGGTGCCGTAGGTCGTGATGATGATGTCCGCTCGTTCCGTCATCGCTTCCAGGCCGTGCAGGGTCGAACGGTTCGGCCCGTGGTGGATGCGGACGCGCGCTGCGGGCACGAATTTCTTGGCTTCTGCGGCCCAGTTGCCGACAACAGCTGGCGGAGCGATCACCAGTGACGGGCCCCGTTCGCGAGTCAAGTACAGATTGGCGAGCATGGTTGGGGTCTTGCCCAAACCCATGTCGAGCGCCAAACAGCCGCCAAGGCCGGCACTGTCGAGGAAACCAAGCCACGCGAGGGCGTCAGCTTGGTAGCTGCGCAGCTCGCCCCGGAAACCTTCCGGCTTGGTTGGCAGCTCGTCTGGGAGTTCGCCGGCGCTGCGGAGCAGATCGGCAGCCCAGCCCGTGCCCGTGATTCCGACGCCGCCTGCGAGTGGCGATCCCTCGAGACCGAGGGCGTGTCGGAGCATTTCGGCACCGGAGAGCTGGGTCTTGTTCGCTCGATCGGCGAGCGCTGCAGCTGCCTGAGCGAGATCGGCCTGGTCGAGTTCGACCCACTGCCCCCGACTCTTGACCAGTGGTCGGGCCTGAGCGGCCAGACGCTGGATCTCGGCCGCGGTGAGCTCGACGTCGTCGAACATCGCAGACCAGCGGACGTTGGCCAGTTGTTGTGCTCCCACCACCGACTCGGCGGCTTCGGACGTCAGTCTGAGCGATGCCGTCGGCTTGCGTCGTGACAGCGCCGGGACCCGAACGTCGAAGCCAGAAGCGGTGAGGCGGTTGCCGGTGGCGGT
>CAZYLX010000721.1:0-2425 GCA_964648595.1 uncultured Acidimicrobiaceae bacterium | reverse complement strand
GCCGGAGCCGAAGTACGTGATCTCGATGGGGTCGTGCGCCAACTGCGGCGGCCCATACTGGGACAGCTATTCGGTCACCAAGGGGATCGATCAGATCATTCCCGTCGATGTGTACGTTCCCGGCTGCCCGCCTCGACCAGAGGCTTTGTTGGAGGCGATTGTCCTTCTTCAGGACATGATCCAGAACGAGGACATGGCCGAGAAGTGGACCCGCGATCCCATGGAGATCGGCGTATGACGATTTCGAATGGTCGTAACCGGCGTATGACGATCTTGAATGACGGAGTGATCGGCGTATGACTGACACTGTCGATACCGAGGTCGCCACCGTCGACGAAGCGCGTTCGGCGCTGCTCGAGGCGCTCGTTGCCGAACTGGGCGACTCGCTCGTCGAGCACTATCTGGTTCCCGGGGTTGACCTGTGGATTCGCGTCAAGGCCGAGGCCTTTGCCGACACCGCCGCATACCTGCGTGACCGCCAGCGGTTCCGCTACCTCGACTTCGTGTCGGCCATCGACTGGCTGCCGTCGCCGTTCGGTCGCAGCCTCGAATCAGCGGTCGATGTGGCGTTGGAAGGCGACACCGATGACGCCGAAGTTGCCGAGATCACCACTGGCTATGCCGGCGGTGACACTCGTTTCCAGGTGTTCGGGCGTCTCCACTCGCTCGCGACCGGCATCGGCGTCACCATCAAGGCCGATATCGACCCCGAAGTCATGGCCATC
Organism: uncultured Acidimicrobiaceae bacterium; assembly: GCA_964648595.1. Classification (GTDB taxonomy): domain Bacteria; phylum Actinomycetota; class Acidimicrobiia; order Acidimicrobiales; family SZUA-35; genus SZUA-35. The sequence continues at coordinate 1,700 of CAZYLX010000721.1, read as the reverse complement.
CCGACGTGGACAGATCACTATCCAGGCGCTGAATGGCACGAACGTGAGGCCTGGGAGATGTTCGGCATCACGTTCACCGGCCATCCCGGCCTGCGTCCGCTGTATCTCCCGGGAGACTTCGAGGGCCACCCGATGCGCAAGGACTTCCCGCTGTTGGCTCGTTTGGTGAAGCCGTGGCCCGGCATCGTCGACGTCGAACCCATGCCGCCGCTCGCTCCGCTCGCCAACGAAGTTCCTCCTTCGTCAGAACTCCCAACCCCCGATGAGCCAAGCACGACCAACCCTGAGGACGCTTCCTGATGACGGCTGTTTCTGATCGCCGACAATTGGCCTATGTGGCCTCTCAGGCCGCTGACGCTCGCGTGAATCTCGAGCTCGAAGCCGAGGGCATGACGCTCAACATCGGCCCGCAACACCCGGCCACTCACGGCACGCTTCGCATCGTGGCCCGTCTCGACGGCGAGCAGGTCATCGAAGCTGAACCGATCATGGGCTACATGCATCGGGGCTACGAAAAGCTCACCGAGGTGCGCACGTACCCACAGGTCACCACTTTGGTGAACCGCATCGACTGGCTCGGCAGTTTCTGCAACGAGGTCCCATTCATTCTCGCTGCTGAACAGCTGATGGACATCGAGGCTCCGCCTCGGGCCCAGCACATTCGCACGATTCTGTTCGAGCTCGGCCGCATCGCCCACCTCACGTTGTTCTTGGGCGACCTCGGCGTGCAGATCGGCGCGACGACGCCGGTCTTCTATGCCTTCCGAGACCGCGAGCACGTGCTCAACCAGATCGAAGCGGTGACTGGCGGCCGGTTCCACCCGAACTTTGACCGCATCGGCGGCGTCAAAGACGATCTGCCCGCCGGCTGGATCGCGGAAACCAAGCAGAGCCTCACCAAGATCACCGGCTTCTGCGACTTGATGGAAGACCTCCTGTTCGGCAACGAGATCTTCCAGGCCCGCACACGGGGGATCGGTGTCATCCCGGCCGACGTTGGCCTCAGCTACGGCTTGAGTGGCGCCAACATCCGCGCCTCGGGCGTCGACTGGGATCTCCGCCGTGACGCTCCGTCCGCCATGGCGTGGGACAAGGCCGACTGGAAGGTCTGGACCCATCCAGACGGTGACGCCTACGCCCGCTCGTGGGTCCGGATGCAAGAGGTTCGCGAAAGCGTGAGCATCGTCGAACAGCTTCTCGACACCATACCGGCCGGCCCGATCATGGCGAAGGTGCCTCGTATCATCAAGGTGCCAGAAGGCGAGGCCTATGTCGCCACTGAGAACCCGCTCGGCGAGATGGGTTTCTACGTGGTCTCCCAGGGTGGTCTCGAACCGTTCCGGGTCAAGATTCGCTCGGCAAGTTTCAACAACATGAGCATTTCTCCGTGGCTGCTGAAAGGTACGTACGTGCCTGACGTCATCACGATCCTTGCGTCGCTGTACTTCATTCTGGGAGACATCGATCGATGAGTCTTGTCGCCTCCACAACTCCACTGCTTGCGATCGAGACATCGTGGTGGATGGAGACCATCCTCAAGAGTGTCTTGGTGCTTGTCGTTGTGCTGCTTCCCGCGGGCTTGACCGTGTACCTCTACCTCTTCAAGATGATCTCGTTCATGCAGAGTCGTCTCGGCCCGATGGAAGCAGGGCCCTACGGCTCGCTCCAATTGGTGGCCGAAGTCGGCATGTGGCCCCAGA
>CAZYLX010000720.1:0-2427 GCA_964648595.1 uncultured Acidimicrobiaceae bacterium | reverse complement strand
GGCCTCCTGGCCGGAGGTCACGTGCTGCTGGAGGATCTCCCTGGGCTCGGCAAGACCCTGATCGCAAGGTCGCTCGCAACGGTCACGGGCTTGAGCGTCGGCCGGGTGCAGTTCACCCCAGACCTCATGCCCGCCGACGTCACCGGATCGCTGCTGTACGACCAACGTCGACAGGACTTCGACTTTCGGCCCGGTCCGATCTTCAACAATGTCGTGTTGGGAGATGAGATCAATCGGGCACCACCGAAGACGCAGGCAGCGCTACTCGAAGCCATGCAAGAGCGGCAGGTGACCGTCGACGGCGTCTCGCATGCTCTTCCGGCTCCTTTCATCGTCTTGGCCACGCAGAACCCGATCGAGTTCGAAGGGACCTATCCGCTGCCCGAGGCGCAGATCGATCGCTTCCTGCTCCGGACTTCCATTGGCTATCCGAGCGCAGCCGATGACGCCGAGATCATCCGACGCCGATTGGCCCGCCGGACCGATGAGATCGAGCTCGAGCCAGTCGTCGACGAAGCGACGGTGCTGGCGCTTCAGGCATCACTCGAAGAGGTCAACGTTTCTGAGGCGATTGTCGAGTACTGCGTATCACTCGTACATGCGACCCGCTCGAGTGCTGACGTGCACGCTGGAGCGAGCCCTCGCGGGGTCGAGGCGCTGGTGAAGCTCTCTCGAGCTCGGGCCGCACTGGACCGCCGCAACTACGTGACACCTGATGACGTCAAGGAAATTGCCGTACCGGCATTGGCCCACCGGATCGTGCTTCGTCCGGAGCTGTGGGTACGCGGTGCCGATACCGCATCGGTCGTTACCGGCTGCCTCGCATCGGTACCAACACCACCAACCCTGCCACCCGGTGGACCTTCGTCAGAAACCAACGAGCCCGGAAATTCATGATTCGACAGGCAACCAGTCGGCTCGCGATCGCTGCAGTACTGACCGTCGCCGGAGCGCTGGTTGCGGTCCTCGCGGGATGGCCTGACGCCGCTCTCTTGACCGCGCCGTGGATGGTTCTCCTGACGCTCGGTGTGTCGAACGCTCGGCCCTCCGGGCTCGAGGCGACGATCGAGGTGTCCGATCGCCGAGTCCTCGTTGGCGACAGCATCGATGTCACTACCAAGGTGACCGGTGTCGCTGGTTCCGCGAAGGCCACGGTCCTGCCGAGCACCGGTTTCTGGGCAGAAGCGATCAACTCCGAACCAGGTCCTTCGCCTCCGGTCGCAGAGGTGATCGTTGGCGGTCGGGCAACTCTTCGTTGTTCGCTCACCGCCTTGGTCTGGGGGGCCCACGATCTCGGGAGAGTTCAGATCGAGGTGACCGAGCCATACGGACTCTTTCGGTGGTCAGGCTTTGTCACCCGCCCGGCGACAGTCCAGGTCCACCCCACGCCAACCGACCTTCAGAACCTGCTCACCCCTTGGCTCGTGAGACGAGTGACGGGAGCTCATCGCTCTCCAGCCATCGATCGAGGAGTCGAATACGCCGATGTTCGAGAGTTCGGCCCTGGTGACTCCCTGCGTGACATCAATTGGCGGGCTAGCGCTCGCTCCCAGCAGCTGTGGGTGTCACAGCGCCACCCCGATCGGGCCACCGACGTCATCCTGCTGCTCGACTCCTTCGTCGAATCGGGTCACGACGTACGGAGAATTGTCGGGTTGGCAATCGAGGCTGCTGTCGCTCTTGCCGAGTGTCACCTGGCGGTCACCGACCGGGTGGGTCTGGTCGGCCTGGGCGGTGTCGTGCGGTGGGTGGCTCCGAGCACCGGTCAGATCCAGCTGCAGCGGCTGACCGACGCGCTGCTCACGACAGGGCTCTATGAGAACGCGGCAGAACGAGATCTTGACATGATCCCACCACGGGTCATGCCACCTCGCTCGTTCGTGGTTGCTTTGTCGCCGCTTCTCGACCCGCGGTTCATCGATGCCCTTTTCATGTTGGCAGGGCGTGGGCACGATGTCGCCGTTGTCGAGTGTGCTTCAGTGCTGCCAGGCATCCACCTCGACGACGACAGCGAGGCGTCGCAATTGGCGACTCGATTGTGGCAGGCGGAGCGTGAGGTCATGCGCGATCGTCTCGGCGACCATGGCATCTCGGTCGGATCGTGGCATGAAGGCCAGCACATCGACGTCGTGCTCGGGGAGCTCACTCGCCGCCGGCTCCGATCCTTTCGGTCGGGTCACCGATGACAGCGCGATCGCACCAGCCGTTCCGCGACGGTGGCACGCAGGGACTCGCCGCGGTCGCTGCGGCGATCACCACCGCTGCGGTCGTAGCGACGTCGGCTTCGAGCGACGACGAGCTGGCCGGCCGGTTGGCCATTGTCGGAGCTGTCGTGTTCGTGATCGCGCTGGCCCTCGGCTCGGCCCGCCTGGTCGGGGCCGCGTCGCTTCCGGTTCTCGGCAGTGCGCTGGCCAGCTCTGCTGGGGC
>CAZYLX010000719.1:0-2428 GCA_964648595.1 uncultured Acidimicrobiaceae bacterium | reverse complement strand
TGGTGATCGTGTAGGAATCGTCGCCGGCGATCATTCCGGCCGGCGGCAAAGCAGTTGTGGTGCTCGAGGGAATCGTGGTAGCGGAAGGGTCTTCGCGTGCCAGCTGAGGTGGGACGACGATCCCATCGTCTAATGACTCCTGGGCCGTTGCTTGTTCTGTTGCCGCTGGCTCATTCGAGAAGGTCGCCAGTGGCACAGCAGTGGTGACGACCGCTGCCAGCGTCGCCGTCCCTGCGACCACGAGTCCCGTCCCGTTTGCCGCAGCCGTGAGTGGGACACGGAAGATATCCAAGAGATGCGACATCCATCCCAAGGGCCCGATCACCCATCGAAGATCGCCGACCGAGATGCGAAGAAACGCCCGCACGAGATTCGGATCGAACTGAGTCCCGGCGTTGCGCAGCAGCTCCGCCCGCGCCTGCTCGGCTGGGAGTGGCTTCTTGTACGAACGAACTGCGGTCATCACATCGAACGCGTCGGCGATTGCCACGATTCGGCCCGAAAGCCCGATCTCTTCTCCAGCGAGGCCTGCCGGATATCCCTTGCCGTCGAAGCGTTCGTGATGCTGTGTCGCCGCGTCTACCCAATCGCCAAGCCATGGCCGGAGCGGCTCAACGTGATCAGCTGCTGCACCGGGATGCGAACGCAATACGTCCCATTCGGCACCGGTCGGGCGTCCTGGCTTGTTCAAAATCTCTGCCGGGACGTGGAGTTTCCCGACGTCGTGGGCCAGTGCTGCCCAGTTCAATCTGTCGAGATCGAACCGGTCGAGACCGATCTCCTCGCCGAGCATCACCGAGTAGGCCCGAACCCGTTCCGTATGGCCCCTGGTCCGCCGATCATGACGATTCAACTGGGCAAGCAAGGTCACCAACTCCTCGGCAGCGGCCTGCTCCGGGCCGACGCCGACCATGGTCGGCTGGCGTTGGGCGAGCTGGCGGCCGGTACCGGCTCGCAGAGCGGTACGGAATCGCGAGGGTGCCTCGTCGGGGAACCAGAGACAGTGTGTAGAGCATGCTCAGGGGTGCCAGATACTTTACGAACCTCTGGACGACCAGAGTGGCCGCCATCGACACGCTCAAGAGCAAGAGGAGCCAGATCACATCGCCGAGCAGGGATTCCGGCCTTGGCAGGATCCTCACCGCCGCAAGAACGGCGAAGTAACCAGCGACCAAGGGACCAACGAACATCGCAGCACGGATCGTGAAGCCGACCCAGCGCTTCGGTGTCCAGGCGCGTTCATCCAGCCAGGCAGCCTGCGATGTCGCCGACCCGCCCGTTGATGATGTCGAAGCCTGAACCTTGCTCACCCGTGCAGAGCCGGCCGATCTGACGGTTGCGTAAGAACGCCTTCGGACGATCTAGCATCGCTGCGCTGACGACCCTCGTCACACACGCCGGGAGGCAGCAATGGACAAGCGAACGATCTTGGTGACAGGAGCTGGGTCTGGTTTCGGCAAGGGGGCGGCGGTCGAGTTGGCAGCGCGTGGGCATGCTGTCATCGCAACAACCGAGACGGCCGAGCAGGCCGATGCGTTGCGGTCAGAACACCCCGAGCTGACGACGATGAAATTAGATGTGACCAACGACGAGGATGTCGAGCGAGTCGGCGAACTCGAAGTCGACGTGCTCATCAACAACGCAGGCATGGGTGTGATGGGCCCAATGGCAACGGTGCCGATGGAGAAGGTGAGGGCCGTCTTCGACGTGAACGTCTTCGGCATGATCGCGATGTCGCAAGCCGTGATTCCCGGCATGAAGGATCGCGGATGGGGACGAATCATCAACGTGTCGTCTGTGGCAGGCATCCTCGCCTCACCGCTGACTTCGCCGTATGCGATGACCAAACACGCGGTCGAAGCGTTCACAAAGAGCTTGCGGGGCGAACTCGCACCGCACGGCATCGATGTCACAAAGGTGAACCCCGGCCCGTACAACACTGGTTTCAACGATCGCATGGTCGACGGCATCACCGAATACATCGATGCTGGCGACGAGTCGGCTCATGAGACCAACACAGTCGTGCGCGAGATCGTCCTGACCGATCAGCTCGACCCTGCTGAAGTGGCCATCACTCTGGCCAACCTCGCGGAAGCCGAAGAGACGCCGCCGGAAACCCTGCTGCCAGAGGGCATCGGCGAGATGCTGCAAGCGATGATCACCGCCGAGGGCTACTGATCGGCGGCTCGCGTAGCGTCAGAGCGGTTCGTCGAACCGCTGGATCTCGACAAGGTGGCCGTCGGGATCGCGTACGAAGCAGTGATAGAGAGCGAACTGAAGGTTTGTGTGTGGCCCATCGACCGTGCACCCGGCTGTGTTCAAACGGTCGGCCCAGGCATCGACGTCCTCGGTCACGAGCGTGATGATGATGCCGCCCGGTTCCGCCGGGCGGTGGTCACACACACCGAGATACCCGTCTGCCGAGACC
>CAZYLX010000718.1:0-2434 GCA_964648595.1 uncultured Acidimicrobiaceae bacterium | reverse complement strand
GCCGCCGACGAGCAGATCGCCCGATGGGAAGAACGCGACGGACCATTCGCCCTCGCCGCTTGCCACGAGTCGCTGGGCATTCACGGCAAGGTGGAGGGCCTCCTCGGCTTCCTGCAATACCTCGCCGCCACCGGAACGTGTCGCACGCGTCGCCTCGAGCGCAAGCAGAACGGCGAGTTCTGGGTCCGCGTCAACGTTGTTCCGGGCGGCATTCGCCAACTCGCGCGCCTGGGCCTCCCGTTCGTTGGCGGCGGCGACGCGCCCCCGCTCGAGGGCGTAGAGCGAAAGCGCACCAACCACGACCAGGGCAACCGCAGCGGCCGCTACGAGCCACCGAAGACGCCGCACCGATCTCCGCTCGACGAGCAACTCTTGGTTCCGCCGAACCGTCTCGGCAGCCTGCTCGGCGTCCCGTTGTGCGATGCTCGCCGCTACCAATGAGCGCTCCAATGCCGTGAAGCTGATCGAGCTGTCGCCGGGCCAGTCTTCGTATCGCTCGAGGCGTGAGCCGGTCAGGAGGTAGCTGACGTCTGTCCCCGAGGTTTCCCACTCGAGGGCTTGCGCCGCCAGGATCGCGTGGACCCGAAGATCCTCGCGCGCATCGTTGATCCACGCGCGAAGGCGCGGCCACTCGCGGAGCAGCGCTTCATGTGCGACCTCGACCGTGCTCTGACCGGTTGTCGGATCTCGGTCAAACGAGAGCAACCGGGCATCATCGAACGCCCTGAGGGTCGATTCGACCGTCGCCGGATCGAAATCCAGATCGTCGAGTTCGGCGCGGCTGATACGTCTACGCACGTCTCGATGCCCGGCGCCGAGGGCTACCGACCGGAGAAACACCTGCCGGACGATGACCTGCTGGGCAGTGTCGAGACCGGTGAACACCTCTTCAGCGCGACGCGCGAGCGCTCCGCTGAGGCCTCCGACCTTTCGATAGTCAGACCGGGTCAACTGTGATCCTGATCGTTCCTCGAAGAGCTGCGTCAGGACGTATTCGAACAACGGAAGTGCTGCGGGCTGGCCGGCCATGTCGCTCGCGAGCTCCGCGATCAGCTCCGGTTCAAACCGGACACCGACATGCTCCGCCGGTCGGGTCGCCGCTGCTTCCAGTTCGGCTGCCGTCATGGGGACGACGCTCAACGTCCCTGCCGCGATCAACGGCCCGAGCGCGGCCTGCGAGATGGCCTGGTCGAAGAAGTCGGCGCGCAGGGTCGCAACCACGGTGAGGTTAGAACACGGGTCTTCGACTGCTTCAGCGAGGTTGCGGATGAACCAGGAACGTTCATTGGCGTCGACGTCGTGTTGAAACAGCTCTTCGAACTGGTCGATCACAAGGAGCACGCGAGATCCGTTCGCTTCCACGGCACCCTGGACGGCGCGCAGCACATCCAGGTCATCACCCCGCAGGTCTTCGATTGCCTGGTGCATGGCACTCGCAAATTCGGAGAACGGGTGCTTCCCCGGCACCATGTCGACCACGACCCAGGGTTCGTCGTCTATTGACCGCAGTCGAGGCAGCAGGCCTGCCAACACCGAGCTGGATTTGCCGCTTCCACTCGCTCCGACAACGGCCACGAACTGCTCCTGATGCACCCGCCGCTCGAGTTCTTCGACCAGCTCATCACGACCGAAGAAGTCCTCCGCATCGCCTTCGGCGAACGAGCGGAGTCCCTTGTAGGGATTTCGAGCGGTGACTGTTCCGTTCTCGGTCGGCTGAACCGCCGGTCCGTCGATGGTCGGGTCCTGTTGCAGTATCTGGTCTTCGAGCTCCTGGAGCTGCCGTGAGGGCTCGATACCCAGCTCCTCAACGAGCATGTGCCGGGCCGCTTGGTACGCACGAAGCGCGTCAGTCTGTCGGCCCGATCGATACAGCGCTAGCATGAGCTGGCCGCGAAACCGCTCGCGCAACGGGTGCTCCTCAAAGAGCTGGCCCAACTCGGCGATGAGTCCCGGGTCGCGCCTCGACGAGAGGTCGGCATCGATTCGATCCTCCGTGGTGACGAGTCGGAGTTCCAGGAGGCGCTGGGTCTCCGGTCGGAGCGCCGGTTCACTGCCAAGTTCTCCGAACGGCATGCCCCGCCAAAGCGTGAGCCCTCGGTGCAATGACTCGCTGGCCGCGTTCGGGTTCTGCGCGAGCAGCTGCCGGCCACGCGTCGCAAGGCTCTCGAAGTGAATGCAGTCGAGGCAATCCGCGTCAGCGCCGATGGTGTAGCCGAACTGCGTCGCAGCGATCGTATCGTCGCCAAGACTGCGTCGGAGTCGCGACACGTACGCCTGCAACGTCTTGCGGGCAGTGCGGGGCGGCTCCTCGCCCCAGACTGCGTCGATCAGCCAGTCTGTCGAGAGTTCTCGGTTGGCGTGGACCAACAGAACGGCCAGCACGAGCTGCTGGCGATACCCGCCGACCCGCACGATTCGATTGCCGTCTCTAACC
>CAZYLX010000717.1:0-2434 GCA_964648595.1 uncultured Acidimicrobiaceae bacterium | reverse complement strand
GCCCTTACCTGACTGCGAGTTGACGCGGATGACGTCCTCGTAGCTGCGTCCGACGTCCTTCGGGTCGATCGGCAGGTACGGGACCTCCCACAACGTCTGGCCGGTCTCGGCCATCGCGTCGAAGCCCTTCTTGATTGCGTCCTGGTGCGAACCGGAGAAGGCCGTGTAGACGAGATCGCCGACGTACGGATGACGAGGATGCACCGGCAGCTGGTTGCAGTGCTCGGCGATTCGTCGGGATTCGTTGATGTCGGTGAAGTCGAGCCCGGGATCGACTCCCTGGCTATACAGGTTCAACGAGAGGGTGACGACATCGACATTGCCGGTGCGCTCGCCGTTGCCGAACAACGTTCCTTCGACACGGTCTGCGCCTGCCATCACGCCGAACTCCGCAGCGGCAACGCCGGTGCCCCGGTCGTTGTGGGGATGAAGCGACAAGACGATGGCCTCGCGGCGATCGAGGTTGTTGTGCATCCACTCGATCATGTCGCCGTAGAGGTTGGCCGTGCTCATCTCGACCGTTGCCGGCAAGTTCAGGATGATCGGGTCGTCGGCAGTTGGCTCGAAGACGTCCATCACCGCCTCACATACCTGCTTCGCGAACGGAAGCTCGGTCCCGGTGAAACTCTCAGGCGAGTACTCGTAGCGAATGCGGGTGTCGCCCATGTGCGCCTCATTGGCCTTGCAGTCCATCGCTCCCTTGACGGCGATGTCGGTGATGCCCGCCTCGTCGAGGCCGAACACAACACGTCGTTGCACGGTGGAGGTCGAGTTGTACAAGTGGACGATGGCGTTCTTCGCCCCCTGGATGCTCTCGTAGGTTCGCTCGATCAGCTCGGGTCGAGCCTGCGTGAGCACCTGGATCGTGACATCGTCGGGGATAGCGCCTTCCTCGATGATGCTGCGGACGAAGTCGAAATCGGTGTCTGATGCCGACGGGAAGCCGACCTCGATCTCGGAGAACCCGGTCTGGACCAGCGCATCGAACATCATGCGCTTTCGGTCGGGATCCATTGGCTCGATCAGCGCTTGGTTGCCGTCGCGAAGATCGACCGAGCACCAGAGCGGTGCCTCGGTGATGATCTTCGACGGCCACGTCCTGCTGACGTCGATAGCGGGGAACGGGGCGTACTTCTGAATCGGCATGACGCCGGGCTTGTTGTTACGCATAACGGGCCTGTTCATGTTGGCTTCCTTCTGATTCTTTTGGCCGGAACGCTCACCGAAGGAGGTTCTGACAGCCGCGGATTCTCTGATCTGACTGGAGTCCCGACGCGCCGGATCAGGCGGCCGGGCTCAGAAGTCGGAGATCGAGAAGCAAGAACACTCCGGAAGCATAGACGTCGACAGCCGGGCGCACGTGGCATTGTCAAAAGATGACGGAAGGGCCCGGCTCGAGAAGGCCTCCTCCAATCAGCGCGCGCCGTCGATCTCCTCGGTGACGAGCCGGTCCGAGAAGGCGCGAAGACTGGCCATGACCGCAGGATCGACCGGAGCAGCGGTGTCGGTCAGCGATTGCTTGATTCGGTCATAGACGTCGGACTCGAGCTCGCAATCGGTGCACGTTTCGAGGTGGCCGGCAACACGTCGGGCTGTCTCGGCATCGACCTCACCGTCGAGATAGCTCTGGAGCACTTCCATGACCTCGTCACACGACGGTCCGCCTCGAAGGCGGCTCAACAGCTTGCTGATGATCATGAGTCACTCCTCTTCGAATCGAGACCGTGTTCGTTGATCTCGTCCCGGATGCGCTTGCGGGCTCGGTGGAGCCTGCTCATCACCGTGCCGACCGGAACGTCGAGCAGTTCGGCCGCTTCTGCGTAGGCAAGGCCGTTCAGGTCGACCAGTTCGACCACGTTGCGGAAGTCGTCCGATAGCCGGTCGTAGGCGGTCTGGACGACCTCGTCGAACACTGGCTCGACCACGTCATCTTCGGGCGTCCTCGTTTCGGCGAAGCGAGTGGATCGCTCGAACGTGTACTCGGGATCGTCGAGGAGGTCGGGCGTCTTCTTGCGAGCCCGGTTGATGTTCGCGTTTCGCATGATGGTGAGGAGCCATGCCCTCGGGTAGCGCCCGTCGAACCGATCGATGGCGCGGAACGCTCGCAGCAACGTTTCCTGCACCAGGTCTTCGGCGTCGCTCGACGACCTGGTCAGCGAACGCGCAGTGCGGTAAAGGATGTCGAGCTGGGGAACGACGTGTTCCTCGAACTTGGACTGTTGATCTGTTGCACTCCCGGGAGGGCTCATGAGCAGCACCATGGGGCAGGGAACCGGGAGGACCAGCGAAGCATTCCCCTATCCTCGCATGGGATGAGCGACGGACAGGTTCGAGACTCGAATTCGTCGGAGAACAGCGCTTCTTCGGCAAGCCCCGGTACCGGACCTGCCGAAGAGCCTGTCGGGGTACTACCAGGAGACCGGTCGTGCCGGCC
>CAZYLX010000716.1:0-2434 GCA_964648595.1 uncultured Acidimicrobiaceae bacterium | reverse complement strand
AGAAGAAGCCGCCGACGATGGCACCGATCACGCTGAGCCCGGCAGCAATACGCATGGCAGTGAAGAATGCCGGCAATGCCGCCGGAATCTGCAGCTTCTTCAGCCTCGTGAGACGAGATGCGCCGTGCAGTGCGAACAGGTCGTGTTGACCCCGCTCCGCTGATTTCAGTCCGAACAGTGAGTTGGCCACGATCGGGAAGAAGGAAATGATCACGCAGACAATCACCTGTGAGTTGAAGCCGAAGCCGAAGATCACCCCGATCAGGGGAACGATGGCCAGCACCGGCACCGCCTGCACGATCACCAGATAGGGGAAGAACGCCTTCTCGATGAGCCGGGATTGGCTCATCACCATCGCCCCGAATAGGGCGAGGCCTGCGGCGACGGTCAAGCCGACGAACGACACCTTCACGGTCATCCAAAGGGCAAGCAGTCCGTCGATGAGCACGACACTGCGATCGATCTCTTCCGGCTCGAATGAGACGAACGGAATGAGATCGGACAGTACGTTCTGGCCGACGTCGACCAGGCCACCGAACGTCACACCTTCGATGAAGCCCCGATACACGATGACGTGGGGCATCGGCAGGATGAATCGCCGGCCTTCTTCCAGGCTGAAATGGATTGCGTACCAGATGGCAACGATGCCGGCGAGCACGACCAGCGGACCGAGTGACCCGAAGCCGTACTTCCTCCGGTCGCGGATCAGAACGCTGGCACTATTGGCCTCTCGAGGCAGAGTTGGGGCCGCCAGTACGGCCTCGCCGACGATGTCCGGGTCTACGTTCTCGAGCTGAGTCATGCGTGCGCTCCCCTCAACGAGCGCGACACTCGACCGCTCAGTTCTCCGAACTCGGGATCGAACCGAAGATCTGGCGACCGGGGATAGTCGAACGGCACCTCGAACGAGTCGACGATCGTGCCAGGGCGGCCCGACATGACAAGCACCTTCGTGCTCATGAACACCGCTTCGCTGATCGAGTGCGTGATGAACAGTCCGGCGAAGCCTTCTTCTTTGAACAGGCGGAGCGTTTCCTCGTTCATCGATTCGCGCGTGATCTCATCGAGCGCCCCGAAGGGCTCGTCGAACAAGAAGATGGGCGGGGACATCACGAGCGACCGGGCCAGAGATGCCCGCATGCGCATGCCGCCAGACAGCTGCTTCGGGAAGTGGTCCTCGAACCCGTCAAGGCCGACCTTCTTGATGGCGGTTGCTGCTCGATCTCGGCGATCGTTCTTGCTGTCGCCGTGGAGTTCAGCGATCAACTCGACATTGCCCCTCACCGAACGCCACGGCAGGAGGGTGGCATCCTGGAAGACATAGCCGATGTTGCTGCGATCCACTGTGCACACGCCGGCGGTGACGTCGTCGAGCCCGGATGCCAAACGGAGGAGCGTGCTCTTGCCGCAGCCGGATGGGCCGACGACCGTCACGAACTCGCCAGGTTTCACGTCGAAGGTCACGTCGCGCAACGCCTCGGTGCCGTCAGGGAATGTCTTGCCAACCTGGTCGAACACCAGGGCCGGCGATCCCGTTCGCTTCGGTTCCGTCAAATCGATCAACTCCTGCACGATCTCACCAATCTACGACCCGTGAACTATCGCCCTGTTGTGGAAATGTGAACAGAAGGTTTCATCCACCCGGACCGTCGCGGACTCTAGTCAGCGCGCTTCGGCTTGTCGCCTCGCCGAACCCGATCGACAACAACGAGCGCTGCCGGGAACAGTTCGCTGTGTGGGGCTGTTGGTTGTCCTCGTGCAGAACATCACGGTCAACTCCCACCTCGCCGCCGACTGGGCGGATACCGCAATGCGCGAAGACATCACCCGGGCCTTCACCAACCGCCCGATCGTGCTTCCCCCGAAATGGCTCTACGACGACCATGGTTCGCAGATATTCGACGCCATCACACGTCTGCCCGACTATTACCCGACCGAAGCCGAACGAGCGCTCCTCTCCGACCATGCGGCCGACATCGCAGAACGAAGCGGGGCGACCACCGTCGTCGAGCTCGGCTCGGGGACAAGCGACAAGACCCGCACGTTGCTCGACGCATTCCACGACGCCGGGCAACTCGAGCGATTCGTTCCGTTCGATGTCAGCAAAGCCACATTGCACGAAGCCGCTGACATGCTCACGGCGCGCTACCCCGAAATCTCCGTCGAGGCTGTGGCCGGCGATTTCACTCGACATCTCGCCCACCTCCCGGTCGGCGGGCGACGTCTCATCGCCTTCCTCGGCGGCACCCTCGGCAACTTCTACGAAGAAGAGCGCCGCGCATTCCTCGGAGCGGTCGCCGACGCACTCCAAGACGGCGAATGGCTACTCCTGGGTGTTGATTTGTTCAAAGACGTCAACCGAATCATCGCCGCATACAACGATGACACCGGCTTGTCCGAGTCGTTCAACAAGAACGTGCTCACCGTCATCAAC
>CAZYLX010000715.1:0-2444 GCA_964648595.1 uncultured Acidimicrobiaceae bacterium | reverse complement strand
TCTCTTCGTAGCCCCGACCGGATTTGAACCGGCGCTACCGCCTTGAGAGGAAGGTGCAGGCGATTCTGACTACTCCGCCCGACCGGAGATCCTGAGCCAAAGCAAGCCCTGACCAGGGGTTTCGCGGCGATTCGGACTCATCGCGTGTCTCAACGATTCGCGTTGACTTGCGTCGGTTCTGGTCCTGATGTGGCCCAGGCGTGGCCCAAGCATGCCGTGCGGAGGTTCCGCTCGACCCGCCTCCGGTGCGTTGGCCACACCTCCATCGCGCAGCAGAGTGCGGCAAGGTGGGCACGCTCCCGAGCGACGGGTCGCGCAGCAGAAGCCTGCCGTCATGCTCGCACGAAGACGAGGAGTTCTGCGATTTCGCCGTCGTCGGCACGGCGGAGTGAGCGAAGGTAGGCGTTCCGCAGTTCGTCGGTGTGCGTGTCGAGCCGAGCACCCCACGAGAACGGTTCGCCGTTGAGAGACGTGACGAGGTAGTCGGCTGTGACTCGGCCATGGCGGCCGTTTCCGTTGGGGAACGCGTGGATGGCGACCAGGCGGTGATGAAACCGCACAGCGATCTCATCCGGTTCGTATGTGCCGTACTCGACCCATGCCTTGGCGTCCTCAACCAGATTGCGGATCTCCGACGAGATTCGTTCCGGCGCGATCCCGATGTTCATCTCCCGGGTTCGGTACTGACCCGCCCAGTTCCAGACCTGATCGAACATTGCTTGGTGTAGGCGCCGGAGATACGTGTCATCGAGGAGAGCGACAGCCGAGGGCGGTCGACGCAACAACGCCTGAGCAATGTTGCGCTGCTCCGCGTCGAACAGTTCGCCGCGAGTGGCGATGTACGTAGGAATGAGCCCAAGACGATCTTCCTCGGAGAGATCGGTGTGGCCGTCACCCAGAGGTACCAGCGGGTCGATCACGACACGTCGTTGGTCTCGGTCCACAGTCCTTTGCGGTCAACGAAGCGGGAGGCGAACTCGTCGAGTTGCGCCGCTTCGTCATCAGCGTCCAGCGCCTGATCCTCGAGTCGACTGTGGTGGGCGACGGGGGCGAGATGTTGAGCGGCCTTCTTGCGGGCTTGCTCCTTGACGGCTTCTTCCAAGCTCGTGCGCGGCTGCAGGACATAGACAAGGTCGCAGTCGAGAGCATTCGCTGTACGGCGAAGAGTTTCCAGTGTGATCGTGTCTTGCATCTCGCTGCGTTCCATCTGAGGGACCCTCTGCTGACTCACGCCGATTCGGGCCGCCAACTCGGTACTGGACATGCCAAGCGCATCCCTGATTGCTCGTATCCAGCCTTTGTGCGGGCGCGGCTCATCGGCAAGCGGCCTGAGCCGCAGGAAGCGGGCGTCGAGTCGCCGCCGAGCTTGCACGTTGTCCTTCACCATGGACGCATCATACAAGGTATTGCTTGTAGCTACAAGACCTATCTACAAGCCTTATCTTGTATGTCGAAACCATAGCTACAAGCTCAACCTTGTACTCCAAACAGGTGATTCGCTCGACAATGATGGGGGCTCTGGCCTATCGCGGATTCCGAGTCGCCCGTCGATGCAATGCTGCGCCGTACTGGCAGCCAACGAGCACCGCGACACTCCAACACCGCAATCGCGAGCACCGACTCACGATCGTGCAGGGTAGGTTTGGAGCAGCGAGGAAAGGAGTCGGCGATCAGCAGCAGTGACAACACACTCGTCCGATCCTATCTGGCCCTCAGACGGGGCGTAGGCCTGCTCGGTGTCGCTCTTCCGGTGATTCTCATGATTGGAGTCCTTCTGCTCGACCCGAGCCAGGGGTGGCAGGACACGATCAGCGACTACATCGGCACGGTCATGCGAGGCGTCTTCGTCGGCGTCCTCTTCGCCATCGGAGTGTTCCTCTTCTTCTACGTTGGCTATGAGCCATCCGAGGACAAGAAGGCCTACGAACCATCCGACAACCTCGCCGGCAATCTGGCCTGCGTGTTCGCCCTCGGAGTTGCGCTGTTTCCGACCAACAGCAGCAGCGGTCTGGTGCGCACCGTTCACTTCGTATCGGCAACTGCCCTGTTCTTGAGTCTGGCCTATTTCTCGTTGCGCCTCTTCACAAAGACCAACGACAGGCCCACCCCGCAGAAGATGATCAGAAACAGGATCTTCCGAGTCTGCGGTGTGATCATCTTGGTCTGCATCGCCCTGATTGGTCTCAATGGTTGGCTCTTCCGAGATGCCAGCCTCGCCGCAATCAAGCCCGTGTTCTGGCTCGAGTCCATTGCCTTGTGGGCGTTCGGTTGGGCATGGTTCGTCAAGGGCGAAGGGTTGAGTCCCCTCAACGACGCGTAGGAGGGCCACCAGCACTCGTCGGTGGGCGAACCAGCGCGATGCGGTATGTGGGTGTTGCGGGGTTCGAGACAACGACCTCTGCCTTGTAAGGGCAAGAAGGCACGTCGCTGCTGCTGGCCTGTTG
>CAZYLX010000714.1:0-2445 GCA_964648595.1 uncultured Acidimicrobiaceae bacterium | reverse complement strand
CGGTGGGTGCCCGCCATGTGGTGGGGGAGCTCGAGGACCTCGTCCACTCCATCAACCAGAGAGCCGGTGAAAGGCCAACGAGAAACGCGATCGATGGTCCGTTGGACCGCTGCGAGAAAGACCAGACCAAGGCCACGGCGCTGTTCTTCGTACCAACTCGAGGCATCTTCGAGTTCGGCGACCGCCTCGTCGAGAAGACGAACCTGCGCCGTCACTCGGCCAGAGCGTCAGACAGTCGCTGCCGGACAGCGATCCAATCCTGGCTGGTTGCATCATCAGCAAGAGCTCGTCGAGCCCGACTTTCAATTTCGCTCACCCATTGACTGTGGACGTCGTCCAGGTCTTGCTCAGGGTCAGTCTCGAGGCTGACCAACAGCTCGGCTGCAAGTTCAGCGCGTTCGCCGTTGGGCAGCGCCAAGACTTCTTCACGAAGGTTGCTCGGCTTGATGGCCATCTCCACAGAGTAGCTCCACTCCTCAAGACCGTCTCCTCGCCAGCAAAGTGCCGGAGTCTCGCCTTTCCTTCGATCAGATCAACAATTGCCTCGGCCTTCTTCGCGGGCGCGTACCCGGCATCGTGCTCGGTATGGCTGGCCGCCACGGCTGGAGCAGGGTTACCCATATCGCTCATCGACTCGGTCGGCCTTGCCCGGTGAGTATCTGCTGATGCAATCACGACGTGCCGATATGGGCGGTCTACTGAGCGGCTGCAGCCTTCAGGTAGCCGACGATTTCCACGAACAGAAGAAACGATTGAACCGACAGATGCGCCCGCTGATCCGCGAGACGGCACCTGAGTTGCTCGAGGTGTTCGGTGTTGGTTTCGACGTCGCTGCGAAGCTTCTGATCGCTGCTGGTGACAATCAGCATCGCATCCGGTCTGAGGCTGCGTGGGCGCATCTGTGTGGTGTCGCCCCGATCTTGGCGTCGTCGGGGAAGAACCAGGGGCATCGTTTGAACAGGGGCGGGAACCGGTAGGCGAACTCGGCGATCTACCGGATCATGCTCGTTCGCATGGCGCACGACGACGCCACCAGCGCGTACATCGTGCGGCGCACCTCTGAAGGCAAAACCATGGGCGAGATCGCCAGGATGTTGGAGCGCTACATCGCCCGCGAGATCTACAAGACCTTGCCGACGACCGTCGCCTGACAGCGGTCAGCTCGCAAGCAGGACCGCTTGGCGGGCTGGCCCGCACGAACCGGCTCTCACCCCAATCAGGGTTGTGTATCAATTGACATGCCGTCCGCTGAACTACCCCGGCGGCCCCTGCTTTTGGTGAACGTGGCTTGCTACGAGCGTGACCCCGAGACCCTCGGGTGTCTGATCCCAGTCGTGCCCGAACACCACCCCCAACAACACCAACACAACCACCAGCAAGGCCCGCTTCGACGCGCCAGGAAACGACCATCAGAGCCCCGCCAAGCCCTGAAACCAGGCCAGGTGAAGAACCCTCCGCATCAACCCTTGACATCCTTACGAGCTTCAAGACGAGCGGTACAGCGACCGAACGCTCGGGACTTCGGCCGACGCATATCGCTCATCAGCTCGGTCGGCGTCACCCGGTGAGAATCTGGCGGAGCAATCAGCAAGGCCCGGGCACGTGGCCTTCGTGTCGCTTGCTCGGCGGTACGCGAGACTTGCCGCTCGACGGAATGAAACGCCGTTTCGAACACGGATGCGTAGAGGGGGAGCCGTGGGTGGAGCAATCCAGACAGTGAGCATGATCGGTCTCGGGGCCATGGGGTCGGCACTCGCGAAAGCGTTCGTGGCGACGGATCTGGGCGTCACGGTGTGGAACCGGTCATCGGACAAGTGCGATGCCATGGTTTCTGAGGGCGCGGCGGTGGCCGATTCGATGAGCGAAGCCGTCGACCGCAGCGAGGTGATCGTTGTGTGCGTGCGTGGATACGACGTTGCCAACGATCTGTTTCGCCAGGAAGATATCGCTGCGTTGCTTGCCGGCAAGATCGTTGTTCAACTGGGCAACGGGGTGCCCGCCGAAGTCAGCGACACAGCGGACTGGTTCTCCGAGCACGGCGCCGCGTACGTTGATGGCTCGATCATGACGTTCCCGGAGGCTGTCGGCTCAGCCGAGTGCCAAGTGCTGGTGTCCGGTGACCCAGCGGCGTTCGAGCGATGTCGGCCGCTGTTCGACGCGATTGGCGGGGATATCCGCTTCCTGGGTGCCGACCCGGTCGCGTCTGCGGTCATCAACTCCAGCGCCCTGGCGTTCGTCTACCTCACAGCGCACGCCTTCATCAGTGCCGCTGCGCTTTGCGACGCTGCGGACGCGCCGCTCGATCTGCTTGCGGATGTGGTCGGAAACTTCACGACCCAGATGCCGGCGATGTTCGGAGAGTACGTGGACATGATCGGAAGCGGGACCTACGACAGCACCACCCTCCGTTTGGCTTCTGGGGCACAGAACCTGAGCAGCATCGCC
>CAZYLX010000713.1:0-2453 GCA_964648595.1 uncultured Acidimicrobiaceae bacterium | reverse complement strand
TGCGGGTCGTGGGCAGACTTCCGCCCGTCGCTGCTTCACATCGAATGTGCAAATGCTCGTAATGTGGCGCTGTGACCGACCAGGAAGACCAGCCGACACGATCCGGCGTGTTTCAGATGACCACAGGAGCCGGGGTTGTTCTCTTGGGCGAGGCCGCTTCGCGCCTGGTCGCGTTCGCTGGGATCCCGCTCGCGGCCATGTTCTTGTCGGACACCGAACTTGGTGCGCTTGCGATAGCGATGCTCGCGTTTTCGCTGTTGATCATCGTCTTCGATTTCGGCATTCCGGCGGCCGCAACCCGTCTTCATTTCGACGATGCGAACGGCTCCGGGAGTCGTGGGCTCTGGTGGCTGATGCTCTCGATCGTTGCCGGGGGCTTCGTCCTTGCGTTGGCCGTTGGTCCCCTGCTGGTCGATGCCGTGTTCCAAGAGGTGCCGTTCTATCCGCTCATCTTCGCCGTGGCAATTGCGGCTGCGGGCGGAGCGTTGACCGCATTCGGTCAGGCCCGATATCGAGCTCTCTTCGAGTATCGGGCATTCGCCGGGCTGTCAGCAGCCCGGTCGATCCTCCTTGTCGTTCCCGGCGTTGTCGGCGCGGCCGTGACTGGCACCGCAATCGGATACGTATTCGGAATGGCCATCGGCCAGCTGATCCTCGGCATGGTCACCATCGTCATGTTCCGCCACGAGATCGGCCGTCCAACGACAACGGCATGGCGAGCGGGAATGCTCTTTGGCATTCCAATCGTTCCACATCTTCTGTTCGGTTGGTGGCTCACTCTGGCTGACCGTGTTCTGCTGGAACGCTGGTGGGGCCTGGCAGAGGTCGGCGTGTACGCCTTGTCCTACCAGCTTGCATTCGCCGCCGGCGTTGTGGTGATCGCGCTCAACAACATCTGGGCGCCCCGCGTGTATCAGTGGTTCTCGAGCGTTGGCTCGGAGAAGTCTGACACGTATGTTGCGTGGGCCGTCGGTCCGGCAATGGCGGTGTTGGTCCTGACGGTGGCGTTCACCGCAACGGTCGCCCCGATGATATTCGGGCTGATTCGACCCGAGATACCGGCACCAGATCAGGTATTCAGGTTCGTCACGCTCGCATCCCTATTCAGCGGCCTGTACGTGTTGGGAGTATCGCCGGCGTTTGCACGGGGCGAGTCGCGAGTAGTCCCCGTCGTGACCGGCGCGGGGGTGGTCGTGAACCTCATCGGCAACATCGTGTTGATCCCGTCACATGCTGGGGCCGGAGCGGCCTTTTCCACGCTGCTCGGCTACGCGACAACGGCTGCAGTCATGATCGTCATGGGAAGGACCGTTGGTTTCGCACCACTCCTGTTGAGACGCTTGGCCGTCGCTTGGGGACTGCTGATGCTTCTGAGCGTTGCAGTCGCGGCGATCCCACGTCCCGCAGGTGTCGCAGTCCTTTGGATTGTCGGAATCGGCGGTGCGATCAGTGCAGCGATGCTGCTGCGATCGGATGTCAGCGGCAGCAAACGCGGTTCCTGAGGGCGCGGACGGTCTGCCTGCGCCCTGAGGGGCTCCGGCCGGCCGCGTTGCGTTGAGCGGGATCGGAGCGATGGCGGGGCTGACGCAACCAGGCCGGAACCCGACGGCAGCCCCGATGGGCTTGCACCGGCCCCGGGAAGTCTCCGGAGCGGTCTATCGCACGGGTTGCGGTGGCGCAATGCAACGCCATGAAGCTCGTTTACCGACAGGATGGGGTTCTACAATCTCGGTGTGAGCTTCCAGCGGACAATCGATCGCCACGTGCGCCTAACCGGCGAGACTGTGTATTCCGCTCTGCGCCTGGCCGCAAGCGGGCACTACGCCCCGAGGCGCGGGCTTGAACCGAACAACAGCACCTGTTTCGTGCTCGGCAACGGGCCGTCGCTCGGCCGAGACCTTTCACCGAGTCTCATTCAACACATGTCGGAGAACTCGGCAATCTGCGTCAACTTCTTCCCGCTCACGGATGAGTACCCACTGGTGAGGCCGAACCACCTGGTCTTCGTCGATCAGATCTTCTGGCGGGACACTTCGCCGTTCGCGGCGACGGAGGATCGGCTCGATGCGCTCTTCGCTGGGATCAAGGCGAACACGACGTGGCCGCTCACGGTGCATGTCCCGAGCGGAGCTCGGAGGAGCCCGGTTTGGCAACGTCGGATTCGTGCATGGCCGTCGGGCATCGGGATTGAGTACTACTCAGCCACACCGGTGTCGGGGTATCGTCGATTTCGCCACGCCGCATATCGGCTTGGTATCGGGATGCCGCCAGTCTCGAATGTGCTTGCTCCGGCGCTGTTTGTGGCGATGAAGCTCGGATTCACGGAGATCGTCTTGTTAGGGGCTGATCACGACGTGTATCGAATGGTGGAGGTGGATGCCGGCAATACGCCCGTGGTAAAGCAGCATCACCACGGCGGTGAAACGCCCGATCGGGTGCCATTCTACGTGTCG
>CAZYLX010000712.1:0-2460 GCA_964648595.1 uncultured Acidimicrobiaceae bacterium | reverse complement strand
AGCGACGTGCTCGAACTCGAGCCCCTCGGCGGCGGCGTGCATCTCGGCATCCAGCTTCTCCAGAACGAAGTCGGTGTCGCCATCGAGGAACCGGCACAGGTCTTCGACCATGACGTCGTACTCGGCCTTTTCCACTTCGCCGACGCACGGGCCGGAGCACTTCTCGATGTGGAACAACAGGCAGGGCTTGCCCAGCTTCTGGTGCCGGTCGAACTTGTTGTTGGTGCACGTACGAACCGGGAAGGTCCGCAGCAGCTGATCGAGCGTGTCTCGGATCGCATAGGCGTGGCCGTACGGACCGAAGTAGCGAGTGCCCTTTCGCTTCTTGCCTCGCATGACCCGCGGTCGGGGCCATTCGTCGTCGAGCGTGACGGCAAGGTACGGGTAGCTCTTGTCGTCGACGAGGCGAACATTGAAACGGGGGCGGTGTTCTTTGATCAGGTTGTATTCGAGCATCAACGCTTCGACGTCGTTGCGAACCTGGATCCACTCGACCGACTCGGCGGTCGACACCATCTGGGCCGTTCGCGGATGCATGTTGCGGGGATTCTGGAAGTAGTTCGACAGGCGCGACCGCAACGACTTCGCCTTGCCGACGTAGATGACACGACCGTCGATGTCTTTGAACTGATACGAGCCAGGAGCGTCGGGGATGGTCCCCGCTGGCGGTCGTTGGACCATCGCTCCGAGGGTAGAGCCCGGGGTGTGCCATCAGCGGGTTCAAGTCGGTCCCGATGCTGCCGATTGCCACATTGAGGTTCTGATGGAAATCTGCGAACACTGCCACAACGTCCTTGCGAAGAGCGTCGACCGATGCACGGTCTGCGGAACGCTGCGCGCCGATCCCTTGGCGGCTGACGTCCGCAGGAGCGAGACCGGCGACCCGGCCGCTCACGCTCCAGGCTGGGCGTCACCGATCGTCGCCGAAGACGGGATTAGCCCCGACGACTTCCTTCGTGAGCTGGCAGGTGAGGCTGCAATGGAACCAGCCCCGACCTCCATCCTGCCGCCGATGGCAAGCCAGACACCGCCGCAGACGGGCCTCCTCGCCGGCTACCTCGGCAGCACAGTCGAGCGAGCACCCTCAGCACCGGTCGTCGGCCAAACTCCGAACGCGGGCGATGCTTCGACCGGTCCCCTCGAAGGACACAGTCCGATCGATGCCTCGACGCCGCCAACCGACTACCGAGGTGAACACCTCTCGACTGCGACCAATATCACGCCTGACGGCGTGGCAGCTCGATCGACGCGACTCGACGGTGCCGTGAAGCTCGGACCGACCAACCTCCATCGCCTGTTCACGATCGGTGCGCCAGTTCTCGCAGGAGTGCTGCTGCTCGGCGGCATCGTCGGCACGTATGAGGCCGACTCGTCCGATTCCCCAGCCGGTGTTGGCGAGACAAACGAGCCGCCTGTCAACGCATCGGCTGTGGCCCAGACGGGAGCGGCCGTGGTGCGCCTCGATCTGGACGGATGCGGCGTACTCGACCAGACAACTGGCTTCCTGTTCTCCGATCAAGCAATCCTCGCGCCCCGGTCCTCGGTCCTGACCGACGACCGGCCGACCGTGGTTCTCCCTGATGGAACGAGTCTTCCGGCCGAGATCGTCGGCTGGAGCATCACTCGCGATCTCGCGGTGATCCGAGCCGAGCAACGCATCGCCGGCGGTCTCCGCTGGGGTGTTTCCGCCCGATCGATCACTGGCGATGTCGTCAGCGTTCTCATGGTTGGCGGCCCAGGAGCTGCTCGACCGGCACCAGCAACGATCACGTCAGTCCGGCAGACGAACGGCATCAACACGGCGTTCGAACTCGACCTTTCACCACCACAGGGTTCGGTAGTTCTCAACAGCGATGGCTTCGTCATCGGTATCGTCGATGGCTCCGGCACCGTCCAGGTGAGCGACGATGTTTCCCCGGCGGTGAGCAGAGTGGTGCTGGCCAACGAGCGACCGGACGCCGAATGCCCGCCTCCGCCACCAACGACGGTCCCCACACCAGTGCCCGAGGGCGAAGGCGACAACGAGCCTGAGTCGGAGTAAGGCCCATCGGCGATTCGATCGTCGACGAGTAGCGGTACCGAGCGTCAGCGGCCGAGGCCACCGACGACTTCGCGAACCGTCCGGCCCATGATCTTCAGATCGAACCCGATGCTCTGCCGGCGCAGATAGTAGAAGTCGTACTGGAGTTTCTCGAGCGCATCAGAATCAGATGCCGTGTATCCGAGCTTGACCTGAGCCCAGCCGGTCAGGCCGGGTCGAACGATGTGCCGTTCGTCGTAGAACGGGATCTTGCTGCTGAGCTCCTCGACGTAGTGCGTCTGCTCCGGCCTTGGCCCGACGATCGAGAGCTCGCCCTTCACGATGTTGAGCATCTGAGGCAGTTCGTCGAGATGGAGCTTTCGCAGAAGGTTGCCGAAGCCAGTGATGCTGGCGAGTGCTGCGGCGTGGAATCTAGTTGC
>CAZYLX010000711.1:0-2461 GCA_964648595.1 uncultured Acidimicrobiaceae bacterium | reverse complement strand
CCTCGACAAGAACTGGGGTGAACCTCACCCGCTACGCGACCGTGGTGTCCGAGAGATCCTCGTCTACGCCCCCCGCACCATCGACGAAGTTCAGATCCTCAAGACGGTGTTCGAAGCGTCCTACCGCTACGCCACCACCGGCGCCTGAGGGACCCACGATGTCATACAAGGCGATTCTGTTGGGGGCCTCAGGCAAGATTGGCCGCCACATCGCCGACAGCTTCCAGACCACTCACGACTTCATCCGGATCGGCCGCAACGGCCCCCATGTCGCCGTCGGCTACACCGACCCCGCCGGGCAGCGGATCGACAATTCATCGGCTGGAGTCACAACCACGGAGCCTGGATCGACTGGCCGATCCCAGCTACAGCAACCATCACCTAGCCCAGATCGCCGCCAGCGGGTACACCAACGCCCGCTCGAGAGCCGGCAAGACGATCGAGGCGAGCGGCTACAGCTGTTCTCACGCAAGCACGCATAGTTGGGTTGACGTCCGTGGGCCTTCGGCGACGACTGGGGTCGTGGATTCATCTCGCTGGATGTCAGCTGTCGGCATCGCGGCGCAACTCTGCTCGGGTGAGCGTGATTCTGGGAGCGTGACATGAGTGCGTAGGCCGCCGGCCCGTTGGTTGCGTTGGCGTCGGGCATGGCCTTGTCCGCTGCGTGACGGTCACCAATGGAGAGGCCAAGGACTTCGGACTGCCCAGATCGGGACGATGTACTCTGGCTGGTTTCGGGGGAGCCGCGACACTACGAACATGAGCGGTTTCCTGGAGTTCATTGAACGTCCGCGGGTCCTAATCGCAATGGGTGTGATCATGCTCGTCCTCGCAATTGGTACGTTCGTCACCGGTGGGCGCGGAATCTTCACCGGGGTAGTGCTGACTATCGCGGGTGGGCATTCAGCCTGGAGGGGCTTTACCAAGTGGCAGGCGGAATCGGGGCCGACGTAGCCGAGTGTGGTCGTGCCAGCACCGTTGCATTGTCCGATCGCCGGACGCTTGGATGCGCGGCATCAGCCGACACGTGGGTCAGATTGTCTCGGTCAGTTCTTCGACCGCGACGCGATTGCCTCTACCTAAGCCAATCGCTTCTCGGGTTCGAGATCAGAGCCCGGGGCAGCCATAGGCGCTGATCCCGGGTCGCTGGATCGGAGTGAGCCTGACCGTTCATGACACCATCACCCACCGGCGCAAGAAGCAGCGCATAGCCGGCAATGAGATCGGTACAACCGACCAGGCCGTTAGGCCTCGAGCCACGCATATCTCCGGGAGGCTCTCAGGGTTGGCCGGCTGGTCAAGTCGCTGGTGGGCCCTGACTGGGAGGATTGGTTGTTCAGCGTCGGGGCGGGTCTGAGCTATTCGATGTCGGCGATGAGGTCGAGGCGGCGTTGGTGACGGCCGCCCTCGAACCCGGTTGTCAGCCAGAGCGTCGCGATCTCCTCGGCAAGACCAACGCCGACGATCCGTGCTCCGATCGACAAGACGTTGGCATCGTTGTGCTCGCGAGACATGCGAGCCGTGTACAAGTCATTGCAAAGCGCCGCCCGCACACCCTTCACCTTGTTCGCCGCGATCTGTTCCCCTTGCCCGGACCCACCAAGAACGATCCCTCGATCGACTTCGCCGCTGACAACAAGGTGACCCACGGCGGCACAGTAAGGCGGGTAGTCAGTGGCGTCTTCGCTGTCCGTGCCGACGTCAGTGATGGTGTGGCCCTGGTCGGCCAGCAGCACACCGAGGTGCTGTTTGAGAGCGAAGCCAGCGTGGTCGCTTCCGATGCCAATCTTCATCCGTCTCATCGTTACACAGTGAACGATCGGGAAGTTCGAAACAGCGCAGATTGGGCGGCCGCATGAACCTCAAGACGCATGCGGCTTGCGGACCATCGTTGATGCGCTAGCGGGCATTCTGGGATGGGGTCGCTGTCTTGGTGGCAATGTCGATTACGTCGACGCCCAACTCGACGAGGACGTCAGGTGCCACACCCTGTCCTTCCCAGTCGGTGCCTGTGAAGGCGTTCACTACATACCCGCTCGGAATCCGAGCGACCAAGCCGCCATCGAGCTGGAACTCTTTGATTCGGTGGGCTCCGCCGGCCGTGGACTGACCAACAACAAGTGCTCGACCCGGCGCCTGTAGATGATCGGCAAGCGCTTCCCCGCCAGAGGCAGTCCCAGCCCCGACAACAACAACCAAACCCACCTCCGGGTCGAACTGAAACGCAGCCTGGTCCGGGTCAGACCACAACGTCTCGACGGCCCCGTCACGCCAATGAACTGTCGAAAGTTCGACAGGTGATGGCCCCATGAAGAAACCGGCGAGCAGCGCAATCAATTCAGGGTCCCCGCCCCGACAGCCTCGGACATCGATCAGGACCCGCTCGGCGTGTCGGGCGAACTCCATAGCTGCGACCGCAGTCGCCCCAGACCACTTGATGTAGTCGAGCGAGTTCAAGACG
>CAZYLX010000710.1:0-2466 GCA_964648595.1 uncultured Acidimicrobiaceae bacterium | reverse complement strand
CGCCGCATCGGGGGCCCGGGCCGCCAACACTCCATCGAGGGTGCAATCGACCGAGATTGCCGCCAGTCGGTCGAACCGAGCGGTGACTCGGTAGACGGGAAGCGCACGCGACCCGCCGTCGGCGAACTGGCGGTCGAATCGTCGAGCTCGCCAGTGGAAGACGTCCTCGTCGTTCACATCCCGCTCGACGATGTAGTCGAGGCCCTCACCGGTCGGCCCACCGACCCATTCGATCAGATAGCCGTCATCGGCCAGGGAAACAGAGCACTCGAACCGGCCGGCGTTTCCACGGCCCCACGAACAATCCGTTGTCGACAACACCTCGTTGCCGTTCTTGGCAACGACTCGGTACGACATTGCGCTCGCGGCCCGCTCGCGCTGCACTCCATCAGCATCACCGGCGAGAACATCGGCATCCGGAGCGAGATCGGCGACATCGGAGTCGAGGAACTCACCACTGACTGCACCCTCTCGACTCCGCCAATGGAAGACCTCGCCGTCGAGTGAACGCTCGACGACCATGCGGTCTGCGGTCGAAGGAAGCGACAGCCAGGACACCACCACGCCGTTGGTCGAATCGGCGTAGCTGCACGAGACAACATCTGAGGCCGAGACCTGCGCGCCGGCTGCAGACGGAAAGGCAAAGAGGCCAAGAGAGAACACGAACATCAGGAGGCATCGAGCAACGCGGAGCCCACGACCGGAGCGAGCCGGTGTGCTCGAAGTCATGCGACGCGTCGAAACATCGCTGTCGTCCGCCAGAACCACATTGCGAGGCTAGCGAGTATGGGCCGTTCGGACTAGGCAGGTTCTGCGAAAACCGCTGGATCAGGGCTCAGTCTGAGCAGCATCACCCAACCAAGCACGCTCATCGAGAGTGCTCCGACAATCGCCGCACCGTAACCAGCACTGTCGATCA
The DNA here is from genome assembly GCA_964648595.1 of uncultured Acidimicrobiaceae bacterium. Lineage (GTDB taxonomy): Bacteria > Actinomycetota > Acidimicrobiia > Acidimicrobiales > SZUA-35 > SZUA-35. The sequence continues at coordinate 1,547 of CAZYLX010000710.1, read as the reverse complement.
GCACGCCGGCGAGGGGAGGGCCGGCCAGACTGCCAACTGCCGCCGAGGTATACAACGTGCCGAGGACGCCACCCATCCCCTCGAGACCGAATCGAAGAGCGACCACCGCTGGACTGAGAGCGATGAAACCTCCGTACGCGACACCGAGAACGATGGCGTACACAACCAGGACCCAGAATCGCTCGCCGGACACCAGCCACAGGCCATGACTCGCCGCCATCAGCAGGAACGAGTACTGGTACAGCCGGGTCGGCCCGACTCGGTCAGCCATACCGCCCAAACCCAGCCGTCCGAGCACACTCGCTCCGCCGATGACCCCCACCAGCGCTGCCGCGGCAACGGGATCGGCGCCCCGATCCTCGGCGTAGGCGGTGAGGAACACAAACGGTACGAACAGACCGAAGGTCACGAACAGCACGGAGAGATAGAGGACCGCGAAGTCGCTGATCGCCATGAGTTCTCGGAACGAGCGAAGACCAGGTGAGGGCTGAGCTGCCGGCCCCGGTCGGGCAACGACGGCGCAAGCACAGAGCAGTGCACCACCAACAAGGGCGTAGATCACGAAGGTGGTTCGCCACGAAGTCGACTCGATCAGCGCCGCCGACAGCGGGGAACCGAGCAACGTGCCAATGCCGATACCGGCCACGCTCGTCCCCAACGCCAAGGCTCGCCGCTCGACGAACCAGCCGCCAACGTTGGCCACCATCGGCACGTAGCCACAGGCAATGGCGACCCCGACACCGATGCCGTAGCTGAGGTAGGCCAGCGCAAGGCTGTCAGCCTGCGATGTCAGCAAGAGTCCACCGGTCAACGAGGCGGCGCCCAGCAGCAGCACCGGCCGTGGTCCCATGCGGTCGGCCAGCGCCCCGGTGAACGGTCCGAGGGCAAAGGACAAGCTGATGGTGATCGAGAACACCAACGCCGTTGCACCGCTGCCCGCATCGAACTCCTCGGTGATCGATTCGAAGAACGCGCCGAAGCTGTAACCAACGCCGAACACGGTGAGCATCGAAACCATCGCCGCAGCAACTTGGAGCCAACCGGCGCCCGAGTCGAGCTCTCCCCTGTCAGCAACAGCCGGATTCACCTGGCGAGCCTTCCACAGACCGTCCGCCAACACGAACGTGGTGGTCGGTGCCGCGGAGCCGGACGGGGGCGTGGTGATGGACCCTGGGTCAGCCAGTCATGCCCGTGATCTCGCAGGTGCCGAGCAGTTCGATCAACTCGACAAACTGCTCCTCGTCCGGTTGTGCTCCCATACCGAAGACGATGAAGAGGCCGGGCGAGACATTGTCGAGGAGGCAGGATGCTTGGTCGGCGGTCAGACCCTGCGCTTCCATCTCGGCCACGACGATCGGGCGGGCCGCTTCGTTGGTCCGGATCTCCGTGATCAATTCAGGAGTGAGCTCGACGTTCTCGAGGTCTTCGAGGCTCGTGAAATCATCGACATCGAATTCGTCGGCGGAAGTGAGGTTGGCAGGCGCCTCATCGGCAGTGGTCTGCTCGGCAGTCACCTCTTCGGCGAGGGCCAAGGCTGCAGGTTCGGC
>CAZYLX010000709.1:0-2471 GCA_964648595.1 uncultured Acidimicrobiaceae bacterium | reverse complement strand
CCGAAGCCCTGGCTGACCACGCCGATGATGTCGTCGTTGACGTGATAGTTCAACCTGAACCCCCCAACGTCGTCGGTGTATGCGTACTCATTGAGCACGAAGTCCTCTGTGACGGCTGACCGCGCAGCGGTCTCGTCTTGTGTCTCCCAAGCTGTCAGGTAGTTGTCGAGCAACTGCTCGATCTCCTCGTCTGGGCTCGTCGCTTCCTGGTCGTTGATGACCCGAATTCCCAGGCCGACCAAGGCGACTGCCAACACAACCGCGGCGATCATCAGAAACCGTTTGCTGCTCAAGGCTTGCTTGAAACCTCCCACCTCGGTGGGTCGGTCGTTCAGGGTTGTCATCGTCCTACCTCCTCCAAGTTTGGAACACGCTCTCTACTGGGAACGGTGACGCTCCCGACCCCTGTCCGATAGAGCCGAACGACCAAGGACCGACAGGGACGAACGTCCTTCTGCTAGGAGAGAACGGCAGCGCCGACCCCCGCAAACTTGGAGACCGTGAAGTATGAACCGGTTGATCCCTTTGACGAGGGGCACCTCCCGGTTGGAGACGGGCACACTCTTCGATGGACCATGCCCTGTGCCGGGGAAATCGAAGTCGATCTTCGACGAACACGATCCAACACTTGATCGAGGACATCGAACAGCTTCGTATCAGTCTGGGCATCGACCGTTGGCTTGTTTGGGGTGGCTCCTGGGGATCGACACTTGGTCTGGCCTACGCCGAGGCTCACCCAGAAGCGGTAACCGAGCTGATCCCGTCCATCGTGTGCAGCACAAACAGCGCCGATATCGAGTGGGCAACCCGGACCATGGGACGCATCTTTCCGGAGCGCTGGCACGCGTTCGTGAATCACCTTTCGTCGGACAAGCGCTGGGGAAACCTGGCGACCGGCATCAGCGACCTGCTCATGGATCCCGATCCCAGAGTCCACGAGCCTGCGGCGCTGGCATGGTGCGACTGGGAGGACACTCACATGTCCCTGGTGGAGGGGTACCAGCCGGGCCTCATCGACGAAGATCCAGCGTTCAGACTCTGCTACTTCCGGCTCGTGACGCACTACTGGGCGAACGCAGCCTTCTTGGAGGACGACCAACTCCTCCGGAACGCCCCTCGGCTTGCCGGTGTTCCGACGTTCCTCTCCCACGGTCGGCTCGATGTCAGTTCGCCGATGGATTTCCCAGTCGCTCTCGCACGTGCGATTCCCGGAGCCGAGCTGTTCGTCGCCGATCGCGACGGTCATGGCGGACCCGCGATGATTCACTTGCAGTGGCACAGTGCCCAGGAGTGGTCCGACGGCGTCGACGGCAATGTCTATCGATTCTTGGTCGACGATCCAGATGCGCTCCGAACCGAGATCTCCGAACAATCGAACCTGCTCGAAGATCGCGCCGTCGCTGACACTGCCTGGGGCACCCGAGAGTTCGGGCCCTACGATCCCGATGGCAACGCCCTGTTCTTCTACCGCGATCTCAAGGCCGGTACAGCAGAGGATGTTCCAAGGGGCACTGGACCACACAGCCCTTCGCTGCAAGAGTCGTTGCAGATGAACTCTGACCTCGATGCGTTGGCGACCGTGACCGCTTACCTCTCAGATCGACTCGGCACGATCGCAGACGAACAATGGGTTCTTCCGACGCCCTGTGCCGACTGGGACCTTCGCGATCTGGTCGATCACGTTGCGGGCGGCAACTGGTTCACGCTGGCCGTCCTCGCTGGTGCAACGGCCGACGACGCGCTCGCTGAAGCCATGCAACAATTCGCCGGCGGTAGCCCCACCGCCCAGCAAGCGACGGAGTCGGCGTCAGAACAACTCGGTGCGTTCCGGACCCCGAACGTCCTTGTGCGAACCTGGCAGCACGTTGCCGGCGACCTGACTGGTAGCGAGATTCTTCGACTACGACTTCACGATCTCATTGTCCACGCGTGGGACATCGACCAGAGCCTGGAACCACCAGCGGAGTTGCCCGAGGAGCTCGCGCTCTGGGGCCTCGCGGAGCTGGGCAGCGCGAACTCGCTCGCTGCGAAGCACTTCGGGATCGATGGCGCTCGACACGGCGAAATCGATCGGCCAACCGCCGCCTACCTCGACGCGTTCGGTCGCGCACCCGGTCCAAGGGACGGTCCACGTCGTCAATGATTCTTGGGATGTCTACGTCGAGATCCGCATTGCGAGATCAGCCCTACGGTCGACTGATTCGATCCGGCCGTGCGGGCCGAACCTGCACACTGCTTCCGACCCAGCGGTCTGTGCTCGTGGTGGCGGCGGCGAGTTCCTTGTTCTGCTTCTTAGTGGCGATGTCAAGTGGGGTCAGGCCATTGTTCGTTGCTGCGTTGACGTCCGCCTTCTTGGCGATAAGCAACTTCGCCAGACCAGCATGACCGCGAACGGCGGCTTCGTGCATGGCCGTCCACCCAAAGGTTTGCCTCGCATTCACATCCGCACCCTTCGCAATGAGGCGCTCGGC
>CAZYLX010000708.1:0-2471 GCA_964648595.1 uncultured Acidimicrobiaceae bacterium | reverse complement strand
CGGCGCAGCCGTTGTGAGCACAGCCGCCTCCAAGGTCTCATCCGCGAAGGCCTCGCCGACCGCCAGCTCGCCGACGACAGTGCCATCTTCGAGTCCAACCAGATCCAAACTCTCGGTGGACGGATGAACGTCGACATCGCCGACCGCAACGTCTGCAAAAACGTCGTCGGCATCTGCCAGACGATCGCTGACGGGATCGAGATCGATGACCGCGGTCGATGGTTCATCGAGGTCGAGGTCGATCACGGCGGCCCCACTTGCGGCGCCGTCGAGTTCTGCGGCGATGGGCTCCGCAGCGCCGCCGTCATCCAGCGGGCCATCATCTGTCGCGTCTTCGTCGAGGTCGAAGAACGAAGCGCTCGACGCCTCCGCCTCGTCTGGCTCGACATCAGCAACGATCTCGGCGTCGACATCAGCCCCGGAATCCACGGCTTCGATGGATTCGTCATCAAAGAAGTTGTCCGTGTCGACAACAGCCCCGGAATGCAGGACGTCGTCGGTGTCGGCGGCGTGGTCGGTCACCTCGTCAAAGAAGTTGTCCGTGTCGACAACCCCGGAATCGACGGCGGCTTCGTCGACAACAAATTCATCGACCGATTCGTTCGCCGCCGTGTCGAGAACGACCTCATCAACACCGAAACCGTCTACCGCGCCAAGATCTTGTCGAAGATCGACCCCGTCGAGGTCGGTCTCGATCTCACCATCGACCGGGGCATCGACAACTGAGTCGTCAACCACCAAGTCATCAACAACGGCGATGTCATCAACCATTGCTTCGTCAACTACCGCGTCGGCCACTGTGATGTCATCATCGACCGCGGCCTCGACGAGCGTGTCTCCCGACGCGGAGTCGAGAGACTCGTCGGAGTCTTCGCCGTGACCATTCGAGCCCTCGCTTGGGGTCAGGGGCTCAAATCCAAGAGCGGCGACGAGATCGTCGTCGATGAGGGTCGCGTCCTGAGACGATGATTCGTCGACGGTCATTCAGACAGTCTATGCCATGCCAGAGCCCACCTCGGTTCAGTTGGTCACTTCCCCGAGCCCCCGCTCGCGGGACAGCCGCTCGAGACGTCGCTCTGCTCGAGCCTCCGCCTTCCATCCGTCGACGACGACCACGACCCGAACGGCGTTGTCCGACTCCTCGAACACCACCAGCTCACCACCATTCGCCACCGCAAAGCGCTCGGCGCCGTCTCGCCCTTCGACCACACCGGCCAACGCCGCCGCGTCGGCGGCCGACTGAGCTTGGGCCCGGTCGAGTACTCGAGTCGACAACCCAACCACGACACTCGTGACCATCAGAAGCACGGCCAAGACCAGCGCCAGCAGTGGAAGGCTCGCGCCTCGCTCGACCGTCGGTGCCCTGAAACCTCGACGTCGCACCGCGTCCGTCAGCCCAGCATCCAACAACCCAATATCCATCAGTCCACTCCCCCGTCGTTGGTTCTCCGGGGGAAGCGGAAGAGGAATCCAGGATCAGTCCGACGTTTCTCCGTCGGGTTCGTTGCCGGCATCGTTCGATTCGTCGACAGCCGCACTGTCTGGCATCGAGTCTTCGACTCCACCCAGCTCAGCATCGTCAGACGGCTCAGCATCTTCGTCGAGCTCGGTGTCGTCGGTCAGATCCTCGCCAACACCCAGCATGCGGGCTACCGCAGCGACCCGGCTGTTCGTCGACAGGTTCATCACCGACACACCGGTGGCATCACGACCCTGCTGGGAAACGTCAGCAACACGGGTGCGAATCACCACACCATCGGTCGAGATCAAGAAGATCTCGTCGAGCGGCGTCACGAACATCGCGCCAACCACCTGGCCCTTCTTCTCGTTCACCTTCACGCATCGAACGCCCAGACCCGCTCGACCCTTCCTGGTGAACAGATCGGGGTCGGTCCGCTTGCCATATCCCTCAGATGTGACCACCAGCAGTTCGGTCTCCGGCCGGAAGAGATCCATGCTGACCAACTCGTCGCCAGCGCGGAACTTCATGCCTCGAACGCCAGCGGCCGTGCGGCCCATCGCCCGCACATTGTTCTGCGAGAACCGAAGTGCCTGTCCGAACCGGCTCACCATGAAGATGTCGTTGACACCATTCGTGGCAACCACCGACACCAACTCGTCGCCGTCATTCAGGTTGATCGCCCGCAGGCCGGCCTTGAGCGAGCTGTCGTAGGCGCTCATCAGCGTCTTCTTGACTCGACCCTGACGGGTGGCGAAGAAGAGATACTGGTTCGTTTCGTAGTCCCGCGTGTCAATGATGGCCTGGACTTGCTCGTCGGCCTCCAGTTGCAACAGGTTCACCAACGCCATACCGCGCGACGTTCGACTCGACACTGGAATCGAATGGGCTTTGATCCGATAGACCTTGCCCCGTGTCGTGAAGAACAACAGGTAAGCATGGGCGGTGGTGTGGAGCAGATGGTGGACAAGGTCGTCCTCGTCATCCTTCAATTTCGCTCCGGTCACGCCTC
>CAZYLX010000707.1:0-2475 GCA_964648595.1 uncultured Acidimicrobiaceae bacterium | reverse complement strand
GAGCCCGACAGCCCCGAGCAGCTCTTGGTCGCCACCGCATCAGGCACGGCGAAGCGCATCGAACGCTCTGCCCTTGCTGAGCTGGGCGGCGGTAAACCCGTGATCAAGCTCGCCGACCGCGACACCGTGATCGCAGCGAGGCTCATCGATCCAACCGTCGACATCGTGTTCGTCACCAGCGATGCGCAGAGCTTGCGCACTCCGGCCGATTCGATCAGCGTCCAGGGTCCAGGAGCCAAGGGAGTTGCCGGCGTCGCTCTGAAGGGCAACGCCAAGGTCGTCGCTGCTGGGCCGGCCGTCCCCGGCGCGGTGGTGATCACCGTCACCGATCTCGGAACGGTCAAGTCCACAGACGTCGCTGAACTTCCGACCAAGGGCCGAGGCACAGGCGGCGTGCGGCTGACGAAGTTCAAAGACGAACACCGAATCGACTTCGCCTGGATCGGCAATCCCGAACGCATCGTTGCCATCGTCGGCCAGGCTGACGCACCGACCAAGCCGGACAACACACCCGATCCAGTGGCCATCCGACCGACTCGACGGGATGGCATCAGCACGGCGTCGAGCCGTCGTATCCTCGCAATCGGCACACTCCGATGGTGACCACATCGTTGGTGACCCGGAGCCAGCACCAGGACGTTCATGGCAAAGACATCTGATTCATACGACGCGTCGAAGATCCAGGTTCTCGAAGGCCTCGACGCTGTTCGGAAGCGCCCCGGCATGTACATCGGTGGCACAGGCAACGACGGACTGCACCATCTGGTCTGGGAGATCATCGACAACGCAGTCGACGAGGCGGCCGCGGGTTTTGCCTCACACATCGACGTGACGCTGCATCGCGACGGATCGGTCGAGGTCGCCGACGACGGTCGCGGTATTCCGATCGGCAAGAAGCCTGATGGCCGAACGGCTCTCGAGATCGTTTTCACCGAACTCCACGCCGGTGGCAAGTTCGGCTCCGGCGCCTACAGCGCGTCGGGTGGGCTCCACGGTGTTGGAGCATCAGTTGTCAACGCACTGGCCTCGAAGGTGGTCGCCGAAGTCGATCGCGACGGCGCGACATGGCGGTTGGTCTTCAACGAGCGGATGCCCGGGAACTATCTGAAGAGCGGCACCTTCAAACCCGGGTCGAAGCTGGCAAAGATCAAGACCGTTCCCGCATCGCGCACCGGAACCCGCGTTCGTTACTGGCCCGACCTCGACATCTTCGATCCCGATGCTCGGGTCGAATACGACCGCATTCGCGAACATGTGGCTCGTGTCTGCTTCTTGGTCCCGGGTCTCCACATCAGACTCTCCGACAAGCGCGGCACGGGCCGCGACACCGAAGAATTCGTCGCGGCCGGCGGCCTGTCTGACTACGTCGACTATCTGTCGGTCGGCGAGAACGTCACCGACATCATCACCATCCGATCCGACGACAGCTTCGAGGAGCGTGTTCCCGTCGATGGGAAGATGACCACCGTTGCCCGGGCGTGCTCGATCGACATCGCCTGTCGTTGGGTCAAGGGGTTCGACTCCACCATCGTCAGCTTCGTCAACACCATCCCGACATCGGACGGCGGCACCCATGTCCAGGGGTTCGAGCGAGCCCTGACCAGAGTGGCCAACGATCACCTCCTGGCTGACACGAAGAAGTTGAAGAAGCTGGCGAAGGACGGCAACGACAAAGCGCTACCAAGCGATGCCCAGGAGGGGCTCGTGGCAGCGGTCAAGGTCACGTTCGCTGAGCCTCAATTCAAGGGTCAGACCAAGCAGGAGCTTGGAACACCAGCGATCCAGAAGATCGTGAACGAGACGACGAGGGCCGGATTCGCGAACTGGATCGACGGAGGCGGCAAGAAGACCCAGGTCAACGCCGTGCGAGAGAAGATGGCGCAAGCCATCTTGAACCGTGTCCTCTCCAAACAGCAGCTCGAGGCGAGAAGGAAGGCGTCGAGCCTGTCGTCCAACGGCATGCCAGACAAGCTCGCCGACTGTCGACTCCATGGCCCTGACGCCGAGCTCCTCATCGTCGAAGGCAACTCGGCTGCCGGGCCGGCCAAGCAGGGGCGAAACTCCGAGATCATGGCGGTGCTACCGCTGCGAGGCAAGGTCGTGAACGCGGGAAAAGCCACCCTGAAGCAAGTCGTGGAGAATGCTGAGGCCCAAGCCTTGATCACCTCCATCGGCGCCGGCTCGGGACGCGACTTCGACCTCGATGCCTGCCGGTACGGCCGCATCATCATCCTTTGTGACGCCGACGTCGATGGCAGCCACATTCGCTGCCTCTTGCTGACTCTGCTGTACCACCAGATGCGTCCGCTGCTCGAGGCAGGAATGGTGTACGCCGCTCAGCCCCCACTGTTCGCCGTGAAACACAAGGGCGAACAGATCTACGCCTACACCGATGAACAGCGCGACAAGATCCACGCCGACCTCGGCCTTTCGCCTGACAAGCGTTGGCAGCGCTTCAAGGGTCTCGGCGAAATG
>CAZYLX010000706.1:0-2482 GCA_964648595.1 uncultured Acidimicrobiaceae bacterium | reverse complement strand
GGGTGAGGTCGTGCTGTTGGATGGCGCCGCCCCCCTGCTTGCGCCTGCCGGCGGTGCCATCTTCGATCGGCTGATGGAGCACCTTCCCGCCGTGTTCGCCGCGGCGGCCGAAGAAGCACGTGTCGCGGACGGAGATGCTGATCGACCTCAGGACAACTCGACCTCGTAGACGACGGGCCACCGCTTGCCCGTGAGGTAGAACCGGCCCGTTGTTGGGTCGTGGGCGATGCCGTTCAGGGCAAACCTGGAATTGTCGAACGGCGCATCGTCTGGCCGCAGACTGCTGGCATCGAGGGTGGCGACGACCTCGCCGCTTGCCGGGTCGATCACGACGACGAACTCGGTGAGCCACACGTTGGCCAGCACCTGCCCATTCACGCATTCGAGTTCGTTGAGGTTCGCGAGCGGCTCGCCGTTGAGGGTGACCTCGATTGTTCCCGTGCCCTCGAAGGTCTCTGGATCGCGAAACGTGAGCGTCGGTGTTCCATCGCTCATCACAAGCCGGCTGCCGTCGAAGCACAACCCCCAGCCCTCACCGTCGTAGAGTCCTCGACCGGTCTCGGTGAGCGTCTCGGCATCTGCCCGGATGTAGACGCCCGCCTTCAATGTGAGCTGAAGGACTTCATCGCCGACGACCGTCAACCCCTCCCCGAAGAGGCCGCTATTGAGTGCTTCGAGCCCTTGGACCGCGCCCGATGTGATCTCGACGAGGCGTCGGTCAGACTCGCCGTACAAACCCGTGCCCTCGAGCAGCCGTCCATCGTGCACTTCGAGGCCCTGCGTGAATGCGTCGGAGTCATGTGGGTGCACAGCGACCACGGTGATCGTCAATTCACCGACCAGTGGATCGGGCGTTGCCTCGACCTCGGAGGCCTCGGTGCCTGAATCTTCGACCCCGCTGGACGACGTCGTGCTCGATACTGACGCGTCGTTCGAAGAGATGTCGGCCGAGACCGTCGTCAATACGAACCGATCGCCGTCACCTCCGCCGCTGCTGCACGCCGCAAGCGCAAGCGCGAATGCAACCGATACCACTGCTGCTCGACGACCGCCGACGATCATTCAGCCGAGGTCGACTTCGTACATGACCGTCCACCGCTTACCGGTCAGGAAAAACGTGTCGGTCTCGGCTCGATAGGCAATCCCGTTGAGCACGTCGTCTGGCCCGACATCGCCAGGTACCAAAGCGGACGCATCGATGATCCGTTGCACGCCGCCGGTGGCACCGTCGATCTCGAGGATGTTGTTCTCGAGCCACACGTTGGCGTAGATCGAGCCTCCGACACACTCGAGCTCGTTCAGGTTCGTTGCCGGCTCACCGTCGATCGTCACCTCGACCTCGCCGACGACCTCGAACGTCGTGGCGTCTCGGAACGTGAGGAAGCCCGACCCGTTGCTCATCGCCAGCCGCCCGTCGTCGAGTTCGCAGAGGCCCCAACCTTCACCGCTGTAGGCGAAGCGAGAGAGCTCGATCATCGTGGTCAGGTCGGAAACGACGGCAACACCTTGCTGCCACGTGAGTTGAACGACCTGAGAACCGATGACCGTGAGCCCGGCAGCGAAGAGATCGTCGTTGAGTCGGGCTGAGGCCGTGACCTCACCTGTTGTTGGTACGACGCGCCGACGAGACGATTCACCCAACAGTCCCAAACTCTCGATCAGGACGCCATCGGCGAACTCCAGACCTTGGGTGAATGCGGTTCCGTCGTGGGGGAAGCGTTCGAGGATCACTGGTTCGACAACCGGGAGGCCGGCATCGGGTGGGGGCGCCGGTTCGTCACCCGCATCGCTCTCGGCGCCCTCGGGAACCGAATCGTCAGCTGTCTCGTCTCCTGCTGGGACCGAGTCGGCCGAAGTTGGCGCGGGATCGAACAGAGCATCGTCGCCTGCCTGTTCAGCAACCTCGATCGTGACCGCTGGGTCATAGGTGACGACCTCGGCCCCGCTTTCGTCGACCGCCAGAACGAGCGGCACATCTTGCATTCTGGCCAGCTCGGTCTCCGCCGAGGAACAACCGGCGATGGCAACAGCGAAAAGGATCGCCAAACGGCGCATGCTCAGCTGCCGAGGAGTCGGGCCTTGGCCGCTTTGCTTCGCTCGAGAAGGTGGGCGGGAATGAGGCTGGCGACACCGCCTGCATCACCCTCGCCGACCGCTGCTGCCGGAGCCTCTTCGGCCACAGCAGCGGTCGAGGACTTCGCAGCCAGCTCGGCTCGCATTTTGGCTTCCTCACGGTCGAGCCAATCACCGAATTGATAGGGCCGTGCGAGATCGGCGTGGCTGACCTGGCCGACCAAACCGTGTTCCTTGAAGCGCACCCAGTAGCGGATCCACGGGGTGATGCCGTCGAGCGTCTCCATGCCGTTGATGAGCCTGATCTTGCCCTCGGCACCGTCCGGAATGTTCCGGTACGGTCGGGCCATGATCACGGTTTCGCCGGTCTTGAACGGTGTGTCGAGATCGAGCGCCTTTTTCGGCATGG
>CAZYLX010000705.1:0-2483 GCA_964648595.1 uncultured Acidimicrobiaceae bacterium | reverse complement strand
AGAACGAGTCGATCCTCACCTGGGTGTGCCTCGCGATCATCGTCGGCATCTGGAAGGGAGACAAACGCCTGCTCCGACAGGCGCCACGGTATGCCTGGCTGGCATTCGGTGGCGCGCTCCTCGCCGCCGGGGCTCGCCAGTATCAATCCCGTCCACGTTCGGGCGAGGAGGCACCAGTGCCGGGATGGATGGCCAAGATCGATGGTCTGCAGCCGATCGGCGCATTCGGGCTCGGCTTCCTGCTGTCAGCGGTGAACCCGAAGAACTTGCTACTGGCGGCGGCTGCCGGCGCCACCATCGGCTCGAGTTCGCTCACCAACGGCGAGACCATTGGCGCGGTCGTGGTCTTCACCGCACTCGCGGCCCTGACCGTAGGTGTACCGGTCGTGGCCTATCTCGTCGCTGGTCAGCGCCTGGAGCCCACCTTGGACTCAGCGAAGGACTGGCTCATCGGCAACAACTCCGTGGTGATGGCCGTCTTGCTCGTTGTGTTCGGCGTGACTCTCATCGGCGATGCGATCAAGATTCTCGCCGCCTGATCCACGAGATCAGGCGGGCCCAGGGTCAGGATGCCCGACTGCCGAAGCGACGCCAGCTGTTGAAGAACGCTTCACCCAGCAGGCCGGTAAGCGATGCGCCGAGGATGGTCGATCCAAAGCTGACGATGGGGTGCAGCGAGAGCCGATCGCTGGTGAGCTTTGTCGAGACAACCGTCGTGTCGTCGATGATCGTTTCACCCAGAGGCAGCCACGCCCGGCACCAGATCGGCGCCGAACTCCCCTGCTGCCCAGACAACATCGTCGAATTATCCCCTGCGCCAGTTGACGGATTCGTCACAGGAACACGAAGCCGGAAGCAGCAGACGCCGGCGTCGGGGCTTGCTTCAGGGTCATCGACGGTGGGCTCGCCGGGCGGCTTTGGCCTTCTCGGGATCGAGGCGAAGCCAGATGTAACTCACGATGACTGCTCCGAGGATCGAACCGATGATACCGCTCGGCCGAAACGCCAGCCCGTCACCCGAGAGGAGACTCACGAGAAGGCCACCAACGAACGAACCGGCCGTGCCGGCGACGAGGGCCATGCCCCAGTCGATGCGGGCCGAGGATCGACCCATGAGCATCTGGGCAAGCGATCCGACAACCATTCCGAACAAGATCAGTCCAAGTATCAACCACATGAGCAGTACGTTAGGCCGTGTCAGCAGCCCCACAACCTGTCGTCGGTCCCTTCGACCACGGGCAGCCCTCGGCGGCCATCAGTAGTGTGAGGCGATGGCGACTCTCGTGCTGACCGTGATCGGTGATGACCAGTCGGGTCTCGTGAACGCCCTGTCGGTTGTTGTCGCCGATCATGGCGGCAACTGGGACCGAAGCCAGATGGCCCGTTTGGGCGGCAAGTTCGCAGGGATCGTCATGATCACGGTCCCAGACCGGTCGGCGTCCGCACTGCTGGCCGACTTGGAACCGCTCGAACACGACGGGTTGCTCGACATCACGGTCGAGACAGCGATCCCTGAATCCGGGTCCGACCCGTCGATCGAATTGTTGCTCGACCTCGTCGGGCTCGATCGTCCTGGCATTGTTCAGGACGTGACGCATGCCTTGGCTTCGCGACAGGTGAGCATCGAGGAGCTGCAGACCGAGACAGCGAGTGCACCGATGGCCGGCGGCACCCTCTTCCGAGCATCAGCCAGGCTTCGGGCTCCAGCAACGACCTCGATCGACGAACTGCGATCGGTGCTCGACGATCTTGCCAATGAGCTCTTCATCGAGATCGACTTGACCGAGAATCCTGGCCACTAGGGTCGGCCGGCGATTATCGGCCCTCTGGTCGGTACATCTTGATCGGACGTTCGGAAGTGATCCATTCGCCCTGCTTGCGCCACGGCTTGCCGGCGAACGCTCCCCCATCAACCACCTGCGCGTGCCCTGTGACATAGCCGGACTCGTCTCCAGCCAGCCAAAGAGCGGCTTGGGCGATGTCGAGCGGATCGCCGATTCTTCCGAGCACCTGGGTTCGACCCAACGACTTCTTCAGCTTCTCGAGTTGTTCCTGCGAAGTCTTCGGATGGCCGGCGGCCAGTGGTGTCGCGATGATCCCGGGACAGATGCAATTGACTCGGATGCCGTACTCACCGAGCTCGAGCGCCACCGACTTTGTCAAATGGATGACCGCCGACTTCGCCACGCTGTAGAGGTGAGGAGACCAGCCGGCCTGGAGGCCGGCGACCGAGGCCGTGTTGATGATCGAACCCGAGCCCTGTTCGCGCATGACCGGCGTGGCATGTTTGATGCCGAGAAAGACTCCTTTCACCAGCACGTCGAACGTCAGATCGAAATCTTCGACCGTCGTCGTCTCGATCGGTCCGAGTGCACCACCGAAGCCGGCGTTGTTGAACATGACGTCGAGCCGGCCCCACCGTGCCACGGCCTCAACAACCCCGGCCTCACCATCGGCGACGTCGTCTCCGTCGATATCGCCGG
>CAZYLX010000704.1:0-2484 GCA_964648595.1 uncultured Acidimicrobiaceae bacterium | reverse complement strand
GCAGATGAGCCCCGACCACACCGACGTGCCCGCCGTGAACTCGAGCGAGGTCATCTTGCCCTTGGACTGCTTCGATGCAATGAAGTAGCCGCTCCACGAGAACAGCGCACCCACGGCGAGGAGGTCGCCGCGCAAGCTTGTGACGGCGTCATCGGCTGAGGCGGTGATGATCACGGCCACGCCGCCAAGCGCGACCAGTGACCAGATCGCGTCTTTGCCGCGGATCGTTTCGCCGAAGAACTTCGCGGCAACTGCTCCGACCAGGATTGGTTGCAGCGAACCGATGATCGTCGCGTTGGTGTCGATGCCGTCGAGGACTCCGTCGGACGCAGCAACGAGTTGATCGAACGCCAGCACGACACCGACCTGGCCGGCGCCGGGAACGTTGGAGCGGACCTCGCCGTTGCCGCCTCCAATGCCTCGGTAGATCGTGACGTCGCTGATGACTGGTCCGGCCTTCTGCGACAACCCGGTCTGATCCAGCCCGCCCACCTCGTATCCCGCAAGCATTGCCGCGGTGCCGAGCACCTGAGCGACGGTCACAACTCCAGTTCCCCCAATCCCAGCGAGTCGGACGACGACGGCGGGGCGATCGGCTGCGGGTGGGGCATCGACGTCGACCATCTCGGGATCGAGACCGTCGGTCGCTGGAGCGCTGTCGCCGACCTCGACGGTCATGAAGGCCGGACAGTCACCTTCGAGGCAGGACAGGTCGATGTTGCAGCTCGCCTGATCGATCTGGGTCTTGCGGCCAAGCGGCGTGTCGAACGGTTGGACAGACAAGCAGTTGCTGACGTCACCGCAGTCACCACATCCCTCGCAGATCCGATGATTGATGACGACACGTGTGTTCGGTGTGTCCATGAGGCCACGTTTGCGGGCCCGCCGATTCTCGGCTGCACAGGCCTGGTCGTGGATGAGGACGGTCACGCCATCGATCGTTGCGAGTTCCTCCTGAACCGACACGATCTCGCGTCGGTCCACGACTCGGACGCCAGCGGGAAGCGATGTGCCGGAATAGCGGCCCGGGTCATCGGCCGTGATGACGACTCGTTTGACGCCGTGAGCGAGCAGGATCGAGGCCAGCGTCTCGGGCGGGACCTGGTGAGACGCGTCCTGACCGCCGGTCATGGCGACGGTGTGGTTGTAGAGAATCTTGAAGGTGACGTTGACTCCCGCGCCGATGGCGGCTTGGACGGCGAGCTGCCCAGAGTGGAAGTACGTTCCGTCGCCGAAGTTCTGGAAGATGTGGTCGGTCTCGACGAACGACTCCATGCCAAGCCACTGGGCGCCTTCGTTGCCCATGGCGGTGATGCCGATGCTGTCGCCGACGCGCTCTTCGTCCATGAGCAGGGTCATGCCGTGGCAGCCCGTCCCCATGCCGACAACAGCGTCGGCGGGAACCTTCGTTCCCCAGTTGTGGGGGCAACCTGAGCAGAAATAGGGAGCTCGTTGGATCGTCAGGGGAATCCGCTCTCGCTGAGCGGGAGGGGGCGGGGAAAGCCGATCGCCGAGCCGACCCTCGAGGCGAGCCCGAAGGGCCGGCAGGATGTGGTCCGCATCGAGCCGCCCATAGGACGGTAGAAGGTGCTCGCCGCCGAAATCTTTGCCGATCACGCGAGGTCGGACAGCGGCGTCGTAGAGGGCGTCGCGGACCAGACGTTCCAGCGTCGGGTTCTTCTCTTCAACCACGAAGACCTCCTCCACACCCATCGCAAACCGCTGGATGAGCTCACGGTCGAACGGCACCGGCATCCGAAGGTTCAGCAGACGAATTCCGGCATCCTCGATCGAAGCCACGGTCGGGAAACCCAACCGGCGGAACGATTCGAAGACCTCACCGAAGGTGAAGCCGGTGGCCACGATCCCGAGCCACGCGTCTGGTGGATTCGCGGGGACCTGATTCAGCGAGTTCAGTCGGCCGTACTCGAGGGCCAGGCCGGTCCGAATCTCGTGGAACTCTCGTTCGACCTCGACCATCCGTGGCCCGAGGAACTGTGCCGATGGGCGTTGGCGCCAGGTCTTGCCGTCGATCTGGATGGTTGGCAGAAGGGGGTCGGCGTTCAGCGCGGGGAGGTGGACAGTTCCGTTGCCATCGGCGACTGCCGTGACGATCTTCAGTGCAGACCACAGACCTGTCGCCCGGGACATGGCAATGCCGTGCAGACCGAGTTCGAGGCATTCCTCCACGTTGGCCGGGTAGAGGATCGGCATGTGCAGATCGACGAGCGCTGCGTCTGAGGACGACGGCATCGTCGATGATTTCGCTGACGGATCATCACCAACCAGCGCCAGCGCTCCGCCTCCGGAGCTCGAACCGGCGAAGACTCCGTGGCGTAGCGCATCGGTGGCCCGATCGAGGCCCGGAGCCTTCCCGTACCAGATGCCGACGACGCCGTCGTACCGAGCATCGGAGCGTTCCGACGCGAGCTGAGACCCCATCACGGCGCTCGCTCCGAGTTCTTCGTTGACAGCAGGCAGGTG
>CAZYLX010000703.1:0-2485 GCA_964648595.1 uncultured Acidimicrobiaceae bacterium | reverse complement strand
GCGGCGCTGTCGTCGGGGCAGGCGTGGTCGGCGGCGCTGTCGTCGGGGCAGGGGTGGTCGGAGCGTTCGGCACTGCAGTGTTGACGGGTGGCTGGGTCGAGCCGGGTGTGGCCGTCGTGCTCGAGCTGGAGGGGATCGGCGCCGGCGTTTCATCGATCGTTTCGAAAAGATCCACAGACGTTGGCGCCGGTTCAACGAGCGTCGTCGAACTCACCGGTGTTGCTGCGCCCTGCAGTTCGAACGCAAGGGCATCGGGATCGGGTGCCGTGCTCGGCACGTTTGCCGCGACATCGTCTGACTCATTCGACGCGGTGGTCGCGACAGCAATTGACGCCGTCAGTCCGAGGTAGGAAGCACTACTGGCGAGAGCGACGATGCGGCGGGCACGACGCGCTGGGTGTTGTGTTCGCGGCATGGGCGTAGGTATCGGCTCGTCAAGCCGAATTCTGTACCCCGAAGTTCCCGCTTCGGACCGGACCGAAGCGAACGGATCAGCGAGAGAGCGGCATCAGTTGCTGTGTTGGACCAAGCCGTCGCCTGTGCCCCAGCCGAACACGAAGATTGCGATCACCAGCAGGATGAAGACCGTGGCGATGGCAGCCCATTGAAGGTTGGCGCCGACGTTCTTGCGCTTGATCGCTTCGATGTTCTTTGTGCCCTTGTTTCGGGTTGCGGAAGATTTTGCAGCCATGTGCCATCCAACACACCTGAGCGGTGCGTACTTCCCGACCCGGACAAGTTTTTCGGTCGAACACCGTGGCGGTCACGGCCGCTACATTGCTTGGAATGACCGCTACTGAGTCGGAGACACTCCCGCCGACGTTCGGATTGTCCTCCGCCGACCGAATCATGTTCGGTTTGCTCCGCCTGCCTGTCGAGCCTTCGGCAGTCGAAGCGAACAGGACCGCAGCCCAGGCTGCGTTCCAAAAGAGCATCGTCATCTCAGGCGCCCGTTGTCTACTGACCTACATCGCGTTGCCGTTCATCGCTCCATTCGTCGGCATAGCGGCCAGCGTTGGTGCCCCACTCGGCATCATCGTCGCCCTGGTGGCCATGGTGTCCATCGTGATCAGCCTCCGACGGTTCTTCGGATCGATGCATCCCAAACGTTGGGCATACGGGTCTCTCGCCGGACTGATGTTCGCGTTCTTGATCGTGACCATCGTGATCGACATCGGTCGGCTCTGAAGGCAGGTGGCCTGATATGCGTGTTGTCATCGTTGGTGCTGGCGAGGTCGGTTGGTATCTCGCCGAGCGTCTCGGCAAGGAGGACCACGACATCGTCGTGGTCGAGCTCGATCCGGTTCGTGCCGCGGCCATCGGCGAGCAGCTGGATGTCCAGGTGATCCAGGGCAGCGGCTCTCGGCCGTCGGTTCTTCATGATGCCGGCATCCAACGGGCCGACATGCTGGCCGCGGTGACCGAAGTCGACGAAGTCAACATGATCGCGTCGCTCGTGGCCCATGAGCATGGCGTTTCCCAGTCGATCGTTCGACTCCAGACCGAGGAGCTTCGGGGTGACGCCGGTCGAATCCTGCTCGAAAGTGTCGGGGCATCACTGATCATCGACCCAGACGCCGATACAGCAGACGAGATCCTGGAGCTGGTCCACGTCACGGGGGCCGATGAGGTCTATGCGATGGGCGGTGGCGATCTGCTTGTCATCGGCGCCGAGATCGCCGAGAGCTGCGCAATCGTCGGCCTGTCGCTGGCCGAGGTGTCCGCTCGGCACGAACCCAACCGCGACTTCGTGTTTGGTGCCATCACTCGGAATGGCAAGACCATCATCCCGGGAGGCGACCAGCGCATCGCCGCCGGGGATCACGTTCGAGTGCTGGCGACGAACGAACAACGCCATGAAGTCCTCGAGATGATCGGGGTGCCAGGCAAGCTGGCCCGTCGCGTCATGATCCTCGGTGGCGGTGCCATCGGCTTCCGGGTCGCCCAGAAGCTCGAGGCCGAGAATACCGAAGTCGTCCTGGTCGAGCGAGACCATGAGCGGGCCACCAAGATTGCCGAGCAACTGCACCGCTGTGTGGTGATCGAGGGCGAGATCACCGATACGGATCTGCTCGCCGAAGAGTCCGTTGGTCGGATGGATGCCGTCATCGCCGCCACCGGCGAGGACTCCTCCAATGTTCTGGCCTGCGCCTTCGCCGCGGCCGAGGGGGCCACCTACACGGTCGCCGTTCTCCACAGCCTCTCTCTGCTGCCGCTCATTCGCCGCTTCGGCATCAATGCCGCACTCAGTCCGCGAACCGCTTCGGCGAACGCTGTGCTTCGCCATGTGCGAGGTGGAACGGCCGCTGTCGCCACGTTCCTGGAGAGCGATGCCGAGGTCGACGAACTCGAGATCGGATCGGGGAGCCGAGCAGATGGGGCCGCTGTTGCTGATCTCGATCTACCGAAAGACATCATCATCGGGGCGGTGAATCGGCCGAATCAGCCGAGCGAGATTGTCCGCGGCCGGACCGTGCTCCACGCC
>CAZYLX010000702.1:0-2486 GCA_964648595.1 uncultured Acidimicrobiaceae bacterium | reverse complement strand
CCTTCATCTGCGGCCTCCTACGCGTCTTCCTCGAACGACGGTGCGGTCGCCGGCGTCTCGGCGCAGGTGATCGGCGAATCACTTCTTGCCGGTGTCGGCTTCGGCATGTTTTTTGTGTTGCTCGATGCCACTGAGGCCGCGAGCGCGCCCTGGCCGGTGGTCGGCGCTCGTGTCCTCACGAGTGCGAGCCTCGTCGCTTTCATGCTCGCGACGGGCCGGAAAGTGCTGCCGAGGGCGAGTTCGGCTCGCTGGTTGATCGCTCTCACAGGTCTGCTCGACACTGCCTCCAATGTCCTCTTTCTCTACGCTACGAACCTGGGTTCGCTCACGATCGTTGCGGTGCTGAGTTCGCTCTACCCGGTTGCCACCGTACTTCTGGCCCGCTTCGTGCTTTCGGAACGGATGACCAGGACGCAGGTCGGCGGCTTCGGGGCTGCCATCGTCGCCACCGGCCTCATCGCCGCTGGTTGACCGCCCCCCACGAGCAGCGACTGAGGATGGGAGGCATCGGCATGTGGTCGGGCATCCATAGGGTGGCGAGTGACGAGCGCTACAGAGGAGCATGAGTTGATCGAAAGAAGTGGTTGGGATGAGCTGGTGTCGGAGAATCCGGATCACTCGACGTGGTATGTCGAGCGGTTCCGATCGATGGCAGCGGCAGGCGATGATCTGGCCGGTGAAGCTCGGCTCATCGATTCGATGGTGCCTCGCGCTGCCCACATCCTCGATGCCGGTTGCGGTCCAGGTCGAGTTGGCGCCTTCCTGGCTGAAGCCGGTCACTCCGTCGTCGGTGTAGATGGCGATGCGGTGCTGATCGCCGCAGCCGAGGAGGACCATCCCGGCCCGACATGGCTTGTCGGTGACCTTGCCGAACTCGATCTTCCGTCGCGGGGTATTGCGGACGGCTTCGACGCAATCGTTTGTGCCGGCAATGTGCTGCCATTTCTTGCGGCGAGCACGCGTCGTGAGGTGATCACTCGTCTTGGCGGACACCTTCGTGACCGGGGGAGAATCGTTGCCGGCTTTGGGGCGGGACGAGGCTACGAGTTCGACGAGTTTCGCGAGGACGCACGTCGCGCAGGGTTGTCAGTGGAGCTCGAGCTGGAATCGTGGGATCTGCGACCCCTCACCGAAGATTCCGGCTTCATCGTCGCCGTCCTCACCCGTTGAGCCAACACCTGACAGGCCAACTGAGCGTTTCCCCGGTCCACCTGGAACAGTCGCATAGCCGTCTACTCTCTCCGCAGTGTTGATCTCAGTCCTCGGTACAGCAAGCGAACGCGAACGGCGAGTGGCGCTGACACCGAACGGCGTCGCGAAGCTCGTGGCCGATGGGCACGACATTGCCATCGTTTCCGGAGCCGGCGTCCGTGCTGGATTCACCGACCAGAGTTATGCGGAGGCCGGCGCGGAGATCGTCGACGTCGCTGCCGGGCGCAGCCGACCGGGCATCGTCGCCACCATCGAACCCCCGGAGCCTGGGCCAACACCGCTCGGGCCGGAGCAGGTGTTGATCGGGTTGCTCGACCCGCGGTGGCGGCCGGATCCCATCGCCGAACTGGCAACCGGCGGAGCGACCATCATCGCCCTCGAGCTGATGCCTCGTATCACGAGGGCCCAGAGCATGGATGTCCTTTCGTCGATGGCAACGGTGGTGGGCACCGAGGCCGTCTTGCTGGCTGCTCTTCGGCTCCCGAAACTGTTCCCACTGATGATGACGGCCGCCGGAACCATTCCCCCGGCCAGGGTTCTTGTACTCGGAGCAGGGGTTGCCGGGTTGCAGGCCATCGCTACCGCGCGACGCCTCGGTGCTGTTGTCGAGGCCTACGACGTTCGCCCCGCTGCGGTCGAGCAGATCCAGTCGCTCGGAGCCAAGGCGATCGTTCTCGACGTCGAGACAGGCGACAGCGAAGACGATGGCGGCTACGCCCGGGCGCAGGGCGATGACGTTGCAGCACGACAGCAGGCCGCATTGGCTGTACACGTCGGCGAGGCTGACGTCATCATCACCACCGCCGCCATTCCCGGAGCCGCAAGCCCTCGTCTGATCACGGCGTCGATGGTCGAAGGAATGGCGCCCGGCTCGGTCATTGTCGATCTGGCCGCCGAACGGGGCGGGAACTGCGAGTTGACCGAGGCCGATCGAGAGATGATGCACCACGGCGTGCTCATCCTCGGACCGACTGATCTCGTCAGCTCGTCGGCCAACAGCGCCAGCCAGATGTACTCGACGAACCTCCTGACCCTCATTCGCCACCTCGACGACGACGGCCAACTCCGGCTCGACATGGACGACGAGATCACCTCGGCGATCGTCGTTGCGAAGGACGGCCAACTCCTCGCTTCCGGCTCCACCTCATGAAGGCCCACCTCCGATGACATTCCTTGTTGCGTTGACGCTGTTCAGTCTCTCGGTCTTCCTTGGCGTCGAGCTCATTTCCAAGGTGCCCCCAACACTGCACACACCCCTGATGAGCGGTTCCAAT
>CAZYLX010000701.1:0-2492 GCA_964648595.1 uncultured Acidimicrobiaceae bacterium | reverse complement strand
TGCCCGCCAGCTTCAGCATCTGCTCACCCAATGCGGCGACATAGACCGGTGGTGCCTCGGCCCGGACGCCGATCTGACCTCGGCCGGTCAGGAGCTCGCCGCCATGGGAGACCGATTGCTCCGCGAGCAACGGCATGAGGATCTTGAGGTAGTCGCTCATGTGCTTCACCGGTCGGTCGAACGACATACCCCACATGCCTTCGACAACCGGCTTGTGCGACAAGCCGATGCCGAGGTCGAGCCGACCGCCGCTGACCTGACTCACCGTCAATGCCTGCTGGGCCAGTGCCATCGGATGGCGGGGGTACGTCGGCACAACAGCGGTCCCCATGCGGATCTCGGGCACCTCGCGGCTAATGACGGCGATCGCCGTGAGGGCGTCGAGGTCGAAGATCTGCGGCGTCCAATAGGAGGCGTAGCCGGCGGAAGCCGCAGCCTCGACGTCAGCCTGCAGGCCGTCGATGGTTGGCGATGATCCGAAGATTCCGAGGTTCATGTGTGCTCCTGGTCGAGGTGGGCAACAGTCTGCCGCGATCCGACAGGGGCGAGCGAACGGGAGCAAAAGGCTCGCAACGGGTAAGTTCCAACCAACTCTGCCTGGTCCACAGCCAAGCGGAGACCGACCTCGAGGAGAGACACAGATGCGTGGAGCAACCGAACGACAACTGGCGGGAGCCATCGGTCTCGAGCTCAACGGCATCGACCTAAACAGCTTCGACGACGCCGACACGGCCTCATTCCGCTCGAAGCTGGTGGAACACCACGTTGTCGTCGTTCGCAACCAGGCAATGACGCCTCAGCAGCAGGTCGACTTTGGCCATCGCTTCGGCGACCTCGACACGCACCCCTTCGTCGAAGGTTCTCCGCAGCACCCCGAGATCATCGACATCATCACCGAGCCGGATGACCGGGCGAACTTCGGCGGCGGTTGGCACACCGACGTCACCTTCCTCGCCGAACCCGATCTCGGCTCGATCCTCTACGGCATCGAGATCCCCCCCTTCGGGGGCGACACCCTCTTCGCAAGCCAGCACGCTGCCTATGACGCCTTGAGCGAAACCATGCGTTCCATGCTTGAGGGGCTGATGGCCACACACTCGGCCTGCCGGCAATACGGCGAAGGCGGCAAGTCGACCAAGTCGAAGGCGATGGCTACCAAGAACGCTGGTGCCGCTGCCAACATCGTCGAGCATCCAGTCATCCGCACTCACCCGGAATCCGGGCGCAAGGGTCTCTATGTGAATCCGGCGTTCACACTCGGCATCAAGGGCATGCGACGCGACGAGTCCGACGCCCTTCTTCAGTTCCTCCACCAACACGCGGCACGAGAAGCGTTCACCTGTCGTGTGCGTTGGGAGCCTGGCACCCTCGTGATGTGGGACAACCGCAGCGTGCAGCACTACGCACTTCACGACTACGCGGGCCATCGTCGCCACGTTCGACGCATCACGGTCAAGGGCGACCGGCCGGTGTGACATGACAACGCGCGGGGCAATTTGTTCTCACTCGTGACGAATGCGAACCTTCGGAGATGAGTGACCATGCCATCTCCCGATTCCCCATTCCCGACGTCGCCGACATGCCAGACGACATCCGAGAGATGATCGAGGCCGTGCAGGAGAAGTCGGGATTCATCCCGAACGTCTTTCTTGCGCTCGCCCACCGACCCTCCGAGTTCCGGGCTTTCTTCGCCGGCCACGATGCCTTGATGGACAAGAGCGACGGCCTGTCGAAGGCAGAACGCGAGATGGTCGTTGTTGCGACGAGTGCGGTGAACGGCTGCCTTTACTGCGTGATGGCTCATGGAGCGATCCTGCGTATTCGGGCCAAGAATCCCTTGATCGCGGATCAGCTCTCCACCAACCCTTGGAAGGCCGACCTCAGCAGCCGCGAACGACTCATCATCGATTTCGCGCTTCGCATGGTCGACGACTCTGGCTCCGTGAGCGACGACGACATCCAGGCTCTTCGAGATGGTGGACTGACCGACGACGAGATCTGGGACATCGGTGCGATCACCGCCTTCTTTGCCATGTCGAACCGCCTGGCCAACCTCACATCGATGCGACCAAACGACGAGTTCTTCGCGATGGCCCGCTAGCTCCACAACGCGGTCGCCCGGTTTGTGCAGGCTCGCCGTCCTCAGGGAGAGTGTCCGGATGACTTCGGACAACCAAGCCGTCCTCGAAAAGTACCTGGCCGAGCGGGACAAGCGGCTCCGGGCGGACGGCAACGATCAGTACATCGAGATCGACGGCGCCTTCGCCGACTACGCGAACGATCCGTATACCGAAGCGGTCGACCGAGATCCCTTGACCGACGAAGTGACCTTCGCCTTCATCGGCGGAGGCTTCGCAGGTCTGGTGGCGGGTGCGAAGATGAAGCAGGCTGGCATCGAATCCGTCCGGATCATCGAGAAAGGCGGCGACTTCGGCGGCACCTGGTACTGGAATCGCTACCCCGGTGCGAGAACAGACTCCGAGTCCAGGGTG
>CAZYLX010000700.1:0-2493 GCA_964648595.1 uncultured Acidimicrobiaceae bacterium | reverse complement strand
GCTCGAATCGGCCAACCAGCGTGCCGAGCAATGTCGACTTGCCGGCACCATTCGGGCCTCGGATCACCGTCAGTCCAGGCCCATCGAGCGTGATGTCCGGCAACGCAACATCGGTCGAGCCCCGCTGGACCACGACTCCCCTCGTGGTCACCGCCCCAATTTCAGCGGTGTGCTCGACCGATACACGATGAGTGCCAGCGTCGCCGTCCAACTCGAAGGCGGCGTTCACTCGTTTGATGGCTGGGGAGCCGATTTGCAGCACAAATCCGACGAGGAACAGCGAGATCCCCAACTGAAACAGCGGCACAGCGACGTACCAGTACTCGACCGACCACTCGATGATCGGATCGCCGCCATCGGCCAGCTGGTCGAGGCCGATGGCTCGCAGCGATGTGCTCAGGCCATCCCACTGGACCACAGCTGCGTCGAGTGACAGCTGTCGGAACTCGGAGAACACATAGAGGTATCCGGTCGTGAGCGCGGCAACAGTGGTCCAACCAAGGGCGACACTGGTGGCCAGAGTTCGGGCCAATGACCAGCCGTGTCTTATCGCTCGGCCCACCACGCCACCGAAGGTTGCCATCACCAGCACCTGGGTGGCAGACGAGAACCCCGCCATCAGGAACGTCAGCACCACGCCAACGAAGAAGGCGATTGCGATCACCCGGTTGCGGTGACGCAGACCGAGCACGGCAAACGGCACGGACCCGATGACCGTGGTCAACCCGGCGAAGGGCGTCAGTCGGGCCAGCACAATGACGAGAACCGCAAGGTCGGCGAGCACCGCCGCCTCGGCCAACTCTCGCGGACTCAAGGGGCCCGATCTTCGACTCATCACTCGCAGAAGACTACGAGCCGGACCAGACGGCGCGGAGATCGGGCGCCACCACGTGCACCGGCAAGGGCTCGCTCACACAAATTGACGAGCAGCCGGCCGAGCAAATCAGCTCGCTGCCCAGTCGAGTTCAGCGACCAGGCCGAGGTGGTCGCTGGCCCACCGTGCGCCAGCGCCTCGCCCGAACTGCTCGATCGAGGTAGACCTCACCGGGCCGCTGGCCCACAAGTAATCGAGGCGGATACCCGTACCAGGGGGCACGTGATCGCCGTTGCGATCGTCCATCCATTCGACGTGTGATATTTCAGGGTTGTCGGGGACCATGGTTGGCCCGTGATCACCCGGGTGGTGCTCGGCCCACTGATCGCGAAGGCCGAGGTCAATCGCCGCTGCATGGTCCGGGCTGTGAGGCATCAGGTTGCAGTCGCCGCCGAACACGAACGGCTCCTTGGTACCCAGCACCCCAACGATGGAGCGAAGCTGGTCGGCCCGCACGTCACCGGCTTCTCCCATGTGACACAGATGACTTGTTGCCAGGCGACGACCCTCGATCCGAGCGGCAAGGAGTCGGCGAGGCGCAGGGTCTCCGGGCGACTCGAACGGTTCGTCGACCTCGATCTCCCCCGAGCGGGCCAAGATCGCATTGCCGAACTCGGCGTCGACCGGGACCGAACTGAGCGTCTGGTCAAAGAAGCCGCCGGAGAATCCCAGAACGTTCAGACCGCAGGCCGCCGCCAGGTCCTTGGCCTGTGCTGGCCAGGTCTCCTGGAGCAGCACGACGTCGGGCGTGAGTTCAGCGAGCCCAGCACGAAGCAGGGGCTGGCGGGGCTGCCAGTCGCCGAAGCGCCAGAGAGTGTTCCAGGTGACGAGACGCATACCGGCAAATGTAGATGTCAGACCGAACGCGCGGACGGTCGATAGGGAAGCGGATTCACGCCTGCGCCGTAGAGGTCGAGATCGTCCGCAGGGTCACCTTCTGGGATTCGATGCATCCCGACGAAACGATCGGCCAGCATGTTGTAGAAACGATGCAATGGTTCTTCGAACCTCGGCGACAACCGGCCAGGGGTGAAGCCTCCCCGGGTCAAGCCACGCTGGCCTCGCTCGACGATGTCGATGTCCTCGTTGTTCACGTCGAACCAGAACGTCCGAGTCGCGGCGAACGAGGCTTCGCTCACCTCCACCTCAGCGTCGGGGAGCAAGAACGCCGTATGTTCGATGGTCAGGCCGGGCGCTGCCGGCTCCAGGATCATGATGAAGGCGTGATTCGGGAGGACCGACAGCAAAACGTTGGGGAACAGTGCGAGGAAGCGGCCAGATGAGGCGTCGGACGGGCCGAGCCATGACGGTGTCGGCAAGACACTCCAGTCGTCACGGTCATCGCTCGAGACCGGGGTCGTTGTCTGCCCGCAGTACTGACCCGGCCCCTGATAGCGATAGTGGTCCTTGACCCGCGAGACCTTGGCCAAGTCGGGGTGGACCCAGCTCAGGTGGTAGTACTCCTGGTAGTTCTCGCTGATCAGTTTCCAGTTGGCGTTGATCTCGAGATCCGCAGTCTCACGGAGCCGCCAGTCGTCGAGTCGATATTCGGCGAGGCGGGCGCCGAGATCGCCGAGGCACTCCGCCAGCGGTGCGACGGTCGGATCGATCGAGATCCA
>CAZYLX010000699.1:0-2493 GCA_964648595.1 uncultured Acidimicrobiaceae bacterium | reverse complement strand
TGCCGGTTTGTCGTTGACGACTCGAAGCACCTGATCGGTGAAGATCTCCCAACCCTTCTTCTGATGTGATCCCGCCGATCGGGCTCGCACGGTCAACGTGGTGTTCAGCAACAAGACCCCCTGCCTGGCCCAAGGGATCAGCGAGCCATGGGTGGCCCTCGTGATGCCGAGATCCGACTCGAGTTCTTTGAACATGTTGGCCAGGGATGGTGGCGGTGGAACGGGTGGCCGCACCGAGAAGGCCAGGCCGTGAGCCTGGCCAGGGCCGTGATACGGATCCTGCCCGAGAATCACCACGCGCACGTCGGCGTACGGGGTGAGACGGAGTGCAGTGAAGACCTCGTCAGGCGGTGGGTACACGGCGTTGGCCGCTCGTTCCTCGGCAACAAACGCCTGGAGTTCTGACCAGTACGGCTTCTCGAACTCGTCTCGAAGCAGCGGATTCCAGTCGGTCACGGCCACGATTGGCACGCTACATCGTGTTCACTGTTGGCCGTGCTGTCCACCCACGATCATCGACGGAGCGCGCATCTTCTTGAACCGGCCTGGCTATGAACGCGGGGCTGGTGGAAGCGACATGAGGCGCGCACTCCTCGGCATGTTCAGCTTGCTCGCGGCCTGCAGTTCCTCGGTTGATGTCGCCGTCACGACGGCACCGACCGTTGACGCGGCAACGACGACCAACGCCCCAACCCCGGAACTGGTCACAACAACGACCGAGGCAACAACAACGACAGAGGCAACAACAACCACAACAATCGACCCCCTCGTCGATCTCGCCGCCGGTCTGACGCTCGAGCAGAAGGTCGGCCAGCTCCTGATGCCGGTCTTGGCCGGAACCGACGCGACATCACCAAGTGCCGCCGAGTCGGCAGCCAACCAGCGAATCGCCGGCGTCAACTCGATTGCCGAGGCGGTCGAGCAGTACGCGCTCGGTGGCGTGCTCTACCTCGGCGACAACGTCGCCTCCGCCCCTCAACTCACCTCGTTGTCAGCGGGCATCGAGATGGCCTCGCAAGCATCGACCCCAGGCATCGGTGCTCTGCTCTCGGTCGACCAGGAAGGCGGCAGAGTCAACCGGGTGACAGACGGAGTCGAACTCTTCCCCGCCGCTCGCACCCTTGCTCCCGATGCGGTCGCGGTTCGTGACGCTGCGACGACGACCGCAACAGCACTGAGCGCACAGGGCATCAACATCGTTCTCGCCCCGGTTGCCGACCTCACTGACGGCAATGCTGGCGTAATCGGCAATCGCAGCTACGGAGCCGATCCCGTGGTCGCCGCCGACATGGTGGCGGCGTCGGTCGCCGGCCTCCAGGAAGCCGGTGTCGCCGCCGCAGTCAAACACTGGCCGGGACACGGTGCGACCTCGCTCGACAGTCATTTGGTCCTCCCGACCATCGACATCGACCGGCTCACGTGGGAGCAGAGGGAACGCGTCCCGTTCGCGGCGGCCGTCGAAGCCGGCGTGGCCATCGTGATGGTCGGGCACCTTGCGCTGCCCGGTCTCGATCCGAGTGGCGACCCGGCGACGGTGTCTTCGGTGTTGATCGAGGAACGACTGAGAGCCGACCTGGCGTTCGATGGTGTCGTCATGACCGATGCGCTCGACATGGGGGCAGTTCGCGATCAGGACCGAGCCGAACTGGCGATTCAATCCATCGAGGCGGGAGTTGACATCCTTCTTGCGCCGCCAGATCTCGCGGTTGCCCATGCGGGTCTTGTCGATGCCGTCGTCACCGGGAGAATCAGTGAGGCCCGGCTCGACGCATCGGTCGTACGAATTCTGCGCCTGAAGGACCGGCTCGGTCTCCTGGGCTGAGCCTGCGGCTACGCCCTGTCAACAGCGCAGGTTTGGCACAAACCGGGAAGGGCGAAGTGGCCGGCTTCCAGGACGAATCCTGTGTCGGCCTCGATCGCAGCTCGGCTGGGATCCAACACGTCCGCACCGATGTGAGCGACGGCGCCGCAACGATCACACAACAGGTGCAGGTCGTCATCGCCTGCGAGGTGATAGACGGCTCGGCCGTGACCCAGGTGGACGTGCTCGACCAAACCGAGTTCTGTGAGGGCATCCAGTGTTCGGTAGACCGTCGACTTGTGGACCGACGGATTCGTGAGCGCGACCTGTTCGGCCAAGTCGTCAGCGGTCGGGTGCACGCTGACCGACACCAGCGCTTCGATGACAGCGCGCCGTGGTTCGGTCAGTCGGCCACCGGCGTTGCGGAGGCGGAGGAGGATGTCGTCGACGGTCTGAACCACGCCGAGACGTTATACGCGCTCGTCCCTGCGGCCGTCGTCGCCGTGACCGGGCTGCGTACTTGCATGGATTGCCTAACCGGCGAACTCCGTGAGTGCTGCCGCGACCTGCTGCGGTTTCTGTGCATGCACGTCGTGATGAGCGGGCTGGAACCAGATGGCTCGACCATCGGGCATGTTGGTGATGGCCTCGTCGAAGGCGCCCGATTTCCGCTGTCGATCCTCGTCGCTCCC
>CAZYLX010000698.1:0-2493 GCA_964648595.1 uncultured Acidimicrobiaceae bacterium | reverse complement strand
CTCCGATTCGAACCGGGGTGTACGCCTGCGGCGTACCTGGAGTTGCTCGCTGCGCTCAGAACGTCGGCTTCTGGGCTTGGTCGAGATTCCAGGCGAGGGCTCCTTCGGCGAGGCCCTCGATCAGCAATTCGATGTGTGGGAACTGCTGGGTCTTGTAGTCGTGGCCCGGCCAGTACAGGGCCATCGGTGTCAGCCCTCGAATGCGAGGCGGTAGCTCGATCTGCACGCCACCAAAGCGGGGGAGGTTGGCCGGATTGTCGGGATGAACCCCGCGTAGGCGGGGAGGGATCTCATCGAGATCGTCGACACATCGGTAGAGCGGGGCAGAGTCGCGAACGTGATGGGCCATGTGCGCGGCGAGGGTCCGGTTTCCGCCGCCGAAAAGAAGGTCGATCCAGCGGCCTCGTAGGCCGTAGCCGTGGATGGCGACCACAACGTCACAATGTTCGATGAACGTTGCCAGCGCGGTCGACTGTGTGGGGGACACGAACTTCGAAGGGATGTGGCGGCGAATGCCCTTCGGTTGAATGACGCCGTAGTACGACGCGCCCGCCCTCTCGGCGGCCTCTCGAGCGATGATCTCGGTTCGTCGCTCGAGGTTGCCGCCATGGAACGCGCAGAACCCGAAGCTCGAATGGAGCGTGAGTTCCTCCTCGACTCCGGGGAGATCCAGGAGCTCGGCGAACGTGATCGGTTCGCGGTCGACATGTTGCACTTGGTGAGCTTGCCAGAGCGGCCGTTCCGAACCCGAACTGGGCACACGAGGTACTCAGCCGACGCTCGTTGGCTCCTTCGCCGGCGGAACGGCCGACCGGTTGCTGCGTTGGATGGCTCCGGCTGCTGCGAGGCCCAGGTTGAGGGCCAAGAAGATGACACCGAGCGTCGGCGCTGCGTCTCCAACCGCGCGAGACAGACTGTTCTGCCAACCCTCGACGGTGGTCACGATCGAATCGAGCCACGGCGTGATGCTTGTCGGATCATCGAACACTTGGATCTGCCAGACCCCGTAGGCCGTGACGTACGCACCGACCACGACCAGGATGATGGCCGAGATCAAATTGATCCTCGGCAGGATCGAACGCATCCGGTTCACGATGCCCTTCTTGCCGAACGCAACAGCGAGGGTGAGGACGGTGGCCAACAAGCCCATGCCGAGCCCATAGGAGAGGAACGCCCCGAATCGGTCGGCGAAGCTCGAGCCGTCGGCGGGAATCGCGCTGATGAAGATGCCGATCGTGCACGACAGCGAAGCAATCGCATAGGAGACGCCAAACAGGAACATCGATGCCGATGACCGACTCCCAGTGCCCTTTTCGAGCTTCGGAAGCTTGAGGAGCGGTTGGAATCCTCGCAGCATCGCGATGCCGAGGATCACCAGCAATACGCCCATGCCAAGCGTGATGTAGCGCAGGATGGCCGATATCTCGCCGATGATCCCGGCGAAGGCGAGTCCGAGAATGCCGAACACGGCAAGGAATCCGAGCGAGAGCGAAAGCCCGACGATCTGTGCCCGATTGAGCGAGCGAATCTTGCTCTCTCCAGCATCGTCTTCGTCCAGTCCGAGGAAGAACCCCAGGTAGGCGGGCAGGAGCGCAAATCCGCACGGATTGATCAGTGCCACCATGCCGAGGGCGAATGATCGTGCTTCGAACAGGTCTCCCATTGGGTCTCCAGGAGTGAGGCCGAGGTCGGGTACTGCCGCCTCGGTCAGGGTTGGTCAGGTCAGGTGATCGGCGATGAGCTCGCGGAGCTTGTCGTCGTTGAGGGCACCGCTCCACACGCGTTCGACGGTGCCATCCGCACCGATGAACGCAGTGGTCGGCATCGCGTTGGCTTCGAGGAAGGCGAAGGAGCCCTCGATGTTGCCTTCGAAGACCGTGGTGTAGGTGATGCCCGAGTCGGCGACGAGGGAGCGCCACGAGGCGGTGACGTTGTCCCGGCTGACGCCGATGAAGATGACATCGTCGCCTGTCTCGTTCGATACTGCCTCGAACTCAGGAAGTTCTGCCCGGCAGGCCGCGCACCACGTTGCGAAGTAGTTGACCACGAGCGGTGTGCCCTCGAAGTCTGCGAGCGTGACGGTGCCGCCGTCCGTGGTTTGGAACGTGAAATCGCCGAGCGCACCAGGTTCATCGTCGGAGCTAGAGGTCACGGTGAGGAAACCGAGGAGAGCAACCAGAGCCAGAAAGCCGAATGCTGCGGGGGCCCAACGCGGGAGTCCCGTCGATGCCGGGAGCTCCACATGTTCGTCGGGTGTCGAGAGATCAGTCATGACGGGTCCATCATCGTGCATTGTTGCCAGAAGCGGCAGTCCGTGTGCCGTTGTTCACGACAGGTTCAGGCTCGCACGGAGCGTGCGATGCCGTCCCAAACCGTCGGTGTTGGTCCGCCATTCCCGAGTCGTCCCATCCGTGACGGTACAAGGACGGGAGACGCGACAACGACCGGCGACGGGGTGGGGACGAGGTCGACGTGGTCGTTGCTCGTCCTGCC
>CAZYLX010000697.1:0-2499 GCA_964648595.1 uncultured Acidimicrobiaceae bacterium | reverse complement strand
CTTGGAAGCCTGCAGCGGCACATGCTCGCCAACGGTCGCGGTCGATTCCGGGCCCGAGCGGAGCAAGGTGTTCGCTCGCCCACCGCGATGCCCGCTCGGCGATCGGATGGTGGTCGTTCAGGATCGCGTCGAGCGCAATCATCTCTCTAGAAGCCATGCCCTCGGACGCGTCGCGCCGTCCAGCGTCGGATTGGTCGATATCTGCAGATCCGAACAGCGTGGAATCCATCCACCGAGCCTTTCGTCCCGAGCCAGCGTGGTGCAAGGAACACCTCAATCCAAGGGTTCTGACGGGATTCCACTGTCGACCGGGTCGAATTGCTCGCCCAGCGTGGGCCGTTCGACACTGAGCAACGATCGCGCATCCGCTGTCTTGCCCCTGGACGTAGACAGTCTGCAGGTGAACGATGGAGCAGTGGTGTCGAAAGTCGTGATGGAACAGGATGAAAATCGGTCGAGCGTCGAGGTGCACACCCTCGCCGACCTCGTTCCCGCGGCCGCACAGCGATTCCCTGATCGCCCTGCGATCGCTGCTGGCACAGGCGACCTGAGCTACGACGACGTCCTGACCCTGACGCAACAGCTGGCCGCTGGCTTCGCCGGCCGGGGAGTAGAGCGGGGCGACCGCGTCGTGCTGTCGATGCACAAGACCGCCGACTCCTACTTGCTGATTCATTCGCTGTTGGCCGTCGGGGCGGTTGTTGTGCCGCTTGATCCGCTCATGCCAGTGTCTGCTGCCCACGATCTTCTGCGCTCGATCGGGCCAGCATCGGTGATCGTCGACCAGGCCGCCGAGCAGCGGTTCGGGCTCCGCGGTCAACATGCAGTCCCACTGCCTCGCGGCCTGTTCACGGTCGGTCCCATGGCGGAGATCGAGGTGAGCGGAGCCGACGATGCGTCTCCTTCAGCCAGCATCGCAATCGAGGACTTCTGGACCGAGCCGTCGAGCGATTGGCCGTTGGTGGCCGTCTCTCCTGATGACCCGGCCTATGTCATCTTCACCTCAGGGTCGACCGGGGCACCGAAAGGGATCACCCACACACATCGCAGTGGCCTCGCGTACGCACGGCTCGCGGTTGAGACCCACGGCATCAATCCCACCGATCGACTTGCCGGGCTTCCTCCACTGCACTTCGACATGTCGACACTCGAGCTCTATGCAGCTCCGCTCGCCGGAGCGGCAATCGTGCCGATCGGCAGCGCCGAACTGCGATTCCCGGCCACATTCAGCGAGCGCAGCGAGCATGAGCACATCACCATCTGGTATTCGGTGCCGTTCCAGCTTCGTCAGATCAGCGAGCGCGGTGCGATCGAGCAACGAGACCTCTCCTCGCTCCGTCACGTCATCTATGCCGGTGAAGCGTTCTCGATGCCGGCCCTCGTTCGGCTGATGGAACAGCTTCCTCACTCCCGGTTCACGAATGCTTATGGGCCGGCAGAAACCAACGTCTGTACGGTATACGAGCTCACGTCGCTGCCGACCAACGGAGTGCCGATCGGCCGCCCGTGGGGCGACGTCGTGATCCGTGTCGCCGAGCCGGGCATCGAGCCGTCGACCGCCGCTGATCTCATCGACGTCACCGACGGTGACCTCGGTGAGTTGTGGGTGCGGGCCGAGAGCACCATGGTCGGCTACCTGCATCGCCCTGACCTCACCGCTGAACGCTGTCTCGCCGACGCCGCCGGCACCTGGTACCGCACGGGCGACCTGGTTCGCCGGGACCCCGAAGGTGAACTGTGGCTGGCCGGACGCCTTGATCACCAGGTCAAGGTTCGAGGCACTCGCCTCGAACTGGAGGCCATCGAGGCTGTGCTTGTTGCCAACCCCGACGTCTCCGAAGCCGTCGTTGCGCCGGCGACAGCAGGCCCTACGATCGAGAACCTCGTGGCCGCCGTGGTGCTCGACACAGAAACACTGGATCATCGATCCTTCCGTCGGTGGTGCCTGTCGCGGCTTCCGCAGGTTGCGGTGCCAGCAACCGTCTCCGTCTGGGATGACTTCCCACTGACCTCATCTGGCAAGATCGATCGCTCCACGGTTCGCCGAGCGCTGCTCGAGGCGAGCGACTCTTCAACGAATGGAACCGACAATGTCTGACGCTGTCGCCGCGCACGCGGCTTCCCCCGATGCTGTGTCCAGCAACGGTGTGTCCACCAACGCTGGATTGGCCGACGGCCTGCTCGAGCTGCTCAATGATGAACTCTCGCTCGACCCGTCCGTCGCGATCGACCTCGACACCGATCTTCTGTTGACCGGACTGGTCGACTCGCTCGGAGTCATTCAAGTGGTGTCGTGGATCGAAGACGAGCTGGGAACGTCGGTCGATCCGGTCGACGTGACACTCGAGAACTTCCAGACGGCCGGTCGGATGCTCAGGTATGCAGCGACTCTTGCCTGAGGTCCAACTCTCCGCCGCCCAACGGGCGTTGTGGTCTTCGCAACGTCGTCACCCGGGTGCGGCATTGCAGAACATGGCATTGCTGACTCACATCGAGGGC
>CAZYLX010000696.1:0-2508 GCA_964648595.1 uncultured Acidimicrobiaceae bacterium | reverse complement strand
TTGACCTCTTCGGTGGCGGCGGACTGATCTGCGACGTGCGGGATCTCGGGCGGTTGCACGGCGGGCGGGGCATATGTACCCGCGCTGTCCGACGAAGTGATCATGGTCGAGGGGATCGGTCGCATCTACCTCGGTGGCCCACCGATTGTGAAGGCAGCACTCGGCGAGGTCGTCGATCCCGATGATCTCGGCGGTGCCACGCTGCACACCAAGGTCTCTGGGGTGAGCGATCATCGCGTCGACACCGAACGCGAGGCGTATGCCAAGTTGCGGGAGATCTGTGCGACCACCAATCGGCGTCGGATCGATCAATCGCAGGAGTGGGCCGCGCCGGAAGCGGTCGAGGCCCCGGTTCATGATCCAGACGAGCTTCACGCCATCGTCAGTTCCGATTCGCGGATCCCGTTCGACATCACCGAGATCATCATTCGTCTCACTGACGGATCACGTTTCGCCCCGTTCAAACCGGAGTGGGGCGAATCGATCGTGTGCGGCTTTGCCCGTATGTGGGGCCATCAGGTTGGCATCATCGGCAACAACGGCATCATCTTCTCCGAAGCAGCCCTGAAGGCGACCCACTTCATCGAGCTGTGCGAGCAGCGGCAGATCCCTCTGGTGTTCCTCCAGAACACCACCGGCTACATGGTCGGTAAGGACTCCGAGGCCGCTGGCATCGCCAAACACGGAGCCAAAATGGTCGCTGCGGTGGCTAATGCCAAGGTTCCCAAGTTCACCGTTCTCGTCGGAGGCTCCTACGGCGCTGGCAACTACGGCATGTGCGGGCGCGGCTTCGCCCCCCGCTTCCTGTTCGCATGGCCGACCAGTCGTATTGCGACGATGTCGGCCGACACCGCACAGACCGTGCTGGTCGACATCCGACTCGCCGGTCTTTCCGCCGACCAGACCACAGAAGAAGACGTCGCTCGCCTCCGGGCGGAAGTCGCAGAGCAGTACGAAACGCAATCCGACCCTTACTACGCCACGTCTCGACTCTGGGATGACGGCCTGATCGATCCCGTTCACACACGCGACGTCCTGGGGCTCTGCCTCCGTCTCGCCGCTCGACAAGACGCACCCGCCAGCGGCGGCATCGTCTACCGGATGTAATCATGCGAATTCTCATCGCCAACAGGGGCGAGATCGCCCGCCGAATCATCCGGACCGCACACCGGCTCGGCCACCAGACGGTCGCGGTCTACGCCGATCCCGACGCTGATGCGCCTCATGTGGCCGAGGCAACCACGGCCGTTCGTATCGGTCCAGCCGATCTGACCCAGTCCTATCTCTCTGCTGATGCGATTCTCGCGGCAGCCGATCTCACCGGAGCCGATGCGATCCATCCTGGCTACGGCTTCCTCTCGGAACAGACCGCCTTCGCTCGAGCCGTTGTTGACAGCGGCCGAATCTGGATTGGTCCTCATCCCGAAGCGATCGACCGAATGGGCTCCAAGATCGAGGCGAGAAGGCTTGCCGCTGATGCTGGCGTCCCCATCATTCCCGGGTTCGACGCGTCGCAGGATCCTGACGTCCTCGCCCAGCAGGCCGACCTCATCGGCTTTCCCGTGCTGGTGAAGGCATCGGCCGGCGGCGGCGGTCGAGGCATTCGGATCGCCAACAAAGCATCCGAGTTTGCTGACGCTCTGAAGTCGGCGACCGACGAGGCTCGATTGGCGTTCGGTGACGACCGCGTCATCGTCGAGCGCTACATCACTCGCCCACGGCATGTCGAGGTACAGATCGTCGGTGACAAACACGGCACTGTCGTTCACCTCGGCACGCGTGAGTGCTCGGTACAGCGGCGCTATCAGAAGCTCCTCGAGGAAGCACCGGCACCGAACTTGCCCCGGGCAACCAGAAGCGGCCTCTTGGACGCAGCTGTCACTCTTGCCGCCTCCATCGGCTACGACTCGGCCGGCACCGTTGAATACGTCGTTGACGACACGAGCGGCGACTTCTTCTTCCTGGAGATGAACACGAGGCTGCAGGTCGAGCACCCGGTGACAGAAGAGATCACGGGTCTCGACCTCGTCGAGTTGATGATCCGTTCGGCAGAAGGCGATCCGCTGCCAGTCGCACAGACCGACATCACGTTCTCAGGTCACGCATTCGAGGCGAGGATCACCGCAGAAGACGCCAGCCAGGAGTTCCGTCCGGACACCGGCACCATCCACCAACTGTGTGTACCGGATGATGTGCGCTGGGAGAGCGCGGTCGAAGAGGGTTCAATCGTGTCTCCTCACTACGACCCGATGATCGCCAAACTGATCGTGTCCGGCACCGATCGCGCCACTGCACTGGCCGCAGTGCGTCGCTCCCTCGATCAGCTCATCATCGATGGCGTGCCGTCAACTGCGCCATTCCATCGCTGGTTGGTCGATCAGGCTCCTGTCATCGCTGGTCGGGTCACGACTCGATTCCTCGACGAACATGCCATGCCGAACATCGCTCCCGAACTCGATCCCGCCCATGTTGCAGCGCTGGCTCTACTCGCTTCAGGCCGGTCGGCCG
>CAZYLX010000695.1:0-2517 GCA_964648595.1 uncultured Acidimicrobiaceae bacterium | reverse complement strand
CCTGTTGCCACGATGACCACCGAGCCGTTTCAGCTCAGCCCATCGCTGGCAGGGAACAAGTCAGGGAAGTCGGCGTCCCGCTTCTCGGCTGCTGCTGCGAACGCTTCCGCCATGTCGTCGGTATCGAACATGGCTGCGTTCCAGTTGGCGATGTACTCGAGCCCATCGGCGACGGTGTGATCGCGGGTGTAGTGCATGGTTTGCTTGGTTCCCCAAATTGCCATCGGGCTCTTCGAGGCAATCACCGATGCGGTTTCCAGCGCACCAGCCAGCAGAGCGTCGTGGTCCGGGTAGAGGGCGTTGACGAAACCCACCGCCTTCGCCTCATCAGCGCCCCACTTCCGGCCCGTATAGGCAAGCTCGCGAACGATCCCTTCTGGCACGAGCTTCGGCATGCGCTGCAAGGTGCCAACGTCAGCGGTCATCCCGATGTTGATTTCGGCAATCGAGAAGAACGCGTCCTCTGTTGCGTAGCGCATGTCAGCCGCGGTCACCATGTCGATCGCACCACCGACACACGCGCCCTGGATGGCCGCAATCACCGGCACCCGGCAGCGCTCCAGCGCGGAGAACGTGTCTTGCAGCTTCATCGCCGTGCTCCGAAAGCGCTCGTTCTTGCGGCTTCGATGGCCGGCTCGGGCGTTGGGACCGATCGCTGGATCGTTGGCGAACACCTCCAGATCCATTCCGGAACAGAAATGCCGCCCTTCGCCGGACAACACGATCGCCCGCACGGTTCCGCCAGCGGAAAGGTCATCGATGATCAGCGGTAACTCGCGCCAGAACGATGCGATCATCGAGTTGGCCTTCTCCGGTCGGTTCATGCGCAGATGCGCCACCTTGTCGCTGATCTCCACATCAAAACACTCGTATCCCATGGCGGAAGGTTCGCACAACCCGATCTCGGAAACCAGCACACGCTCTCATCGCTGAGACCGCCCACCGCCCGTTCGAAGACCGGGCGCTGAGGGGCTAGGTTCGCCGGCCATGAGCGAACCAACGATCTACCGCGCCGCCACCGTACGAACGGTCGATCCCGAACAACCGACGGCCGAGGCAGTGGCCGTCGACTCAGACGGAATGATCGTTGGTGTTGGCACCGTTGATGAGCTGACCGGCTCGTTCGCCGAGGCAGCGATCGATCACCGCTACGCCGACGCCGTGATCGTTCCCGGATTCGTCGAAGCCCATTGCCACGTCATGGAAGGCGCCATGTGGGCGTTCCCGTACGTCGGCTTCTTCGGCCGGACGGCACCCGATGGCGAGTCCTGGCCGGGACTGACCTCGCTCGACGCCGTCATCGACCGCCTCGCCGAGTTCGAGCAGGCCATGGACGTTGGCAATCGGCCTCTTGTCGCGTGGGGGTTCGACCCGATCTACCTCGAGGGTGATCGCCTCGTCGCCAATGACCTCGACCAAGTCTCGACCGAGCGGCCGATCCTGGTGTTCCACGCCAGTGGTCACCTCGCAACCGTCAACACTGCGATGCTCGAACTCGAAGGCATCGGGGAGGGTTTCGAGTTCGAGGGGGTCCCACTCGATGAGAACAAC
Organism: uncultured Acidimicrobiaceae bacterium; assembly: GCA_964648595.1. GTDB lineage: Bacteria > Actinomycetota > Acidimicrobiia > Acidimicrobiales > SZUA-35 > SZUA-35. The sequence continues at coordinate 966 of CAZYLX010000695.1, read as the reverse complement.
ATGCCGACCGGCGAGCTCCAGGAACCGCCGGCGATGGCACTGGCCATGACCGGCTTCCGACCCGTCATCGAGGCCATGAGTGCTACCGAGTCGATCCGGCGGCTCGGCGCTTCAGCCAGACGTTCCGGGTGCACCACCGTGACCGAACTCGGTGCCACCCGACTCGATCAGCCCGACGTCGTCGATCGTTGGCAGGAAGCCGTGAACGACAGTGCCTTCCCCGCCCGCGTCGTCGTGATGCAGAATCCGAGCAGCTCGAGCGGTCCGCTGGACGAGACCGTCGCGTTCCTCGAGACACTCCGCGGCCAGTCGACAGACAAGTTGCGGCTTGGATCGGTGAAGCTCATGCTCGACGGTTCAATCCAGGGCTTCACGGCCCGCTTGAACCCACCCGGTTACATCGGCGACCGACCGAACGGGATCTGGCTCATGACACCACAACGTTTCGCCCAGCTGTTCGAGGCACTCCACCGCGCCAGGATCAATGTGCACGTGCACTGCAACGGTGATCAAGCCGTCGACCTGTTCCTCGACACCCTTGAACCAATTGTCGAAGCCGGCGACTGGGTCGATCACCGCCACACGGTCCAGCACTGCCAGATGACCACGCGGTCTCAGTACGACCGGCTGGCGGTCATCGGCGCCAACGCAAACCTCTTCACGAACCACATCTTCTTCTGGGGCGATCAACACCGCGACATCACCGTCGGAGCTGAGCGCGCCGCGTGGATGGATGCGTGCGCGATGGCCGACGATGCCGGGGTTCGCTATGCCATCCACTCCGACGCCTCCGTCACTCCCTTGGGACACCTGATGACCATGTGGTGCGCGGTCAACCGCCAGACGTCAACAGGCAAGACGCTCGGCGCCGACCAATGCATCAGCGCGGAGCGAGCCTTGCGGGCAGCAACCATCGACGCCGCTCATCAGCTCCACATCGATGACGAAGTGGGTTCCATCGAGGTG
>CAZYLX010000694.1:0-2522 GCA_964648595.1 uncultured Acidimicrobiaceae bacterium | reverse complement strand
CGAGTTCGCCGGTGGAGTGGACCTCGCCGCTGTTGACGAGGTCGCGTTTGCCGAAGCTGGTGAAGCGATCGAGGCTCGGCCCGAGGCGGTGGTCAACAGCTGGTGCTGGTTCGACACCTCCGGAGCGCAGAACACCGATTGTGATGATCGAGCGTCAGAGAAGCCGATCTCGATCGGCACGCTCGTCGATGGTCAGTCCATCATGCTCCTCGTCGTTGTCACGTTCATCTCGATGCTGGTCCACATCTTCTCGACTGAATACGTCGGCGGCGACAGGCGCTACGTCCACTATTTCGCCTTCCTGTCCCTGTTCACGGCCTCGATGCTGTTCTTCGTACTGAGCTCCAGCACGCTGCAGATGATGGTCGGCTGGGAGTTGGTCGGCGTCTGTTCGTTTGTGCTGATCGGTCATTGGTGGGAAGAGAAACCCAACAGCGATGCTGCGCTGAAGGCGATGCTCACGAACCGCGTTGGCGACATCGGGCTGCTCATCGGTGTCACGGTGCTCTTCTTTGCCGCAGGCAACAGCTTCGACATCCGCACGATCAACCACGCAGTCGTCGTCGGCGACATCGGTCATGGCACTCTCGCTGTCGCCAGCCTCTGTCTGATGGCTGCCGTCATGTCGAAGTCTGGCCAGTTCATTCTCCACACATGGCTTCCCGACGCGATGGCCGGCCCGACCCCCGTCAGCGCACTCATCCACGCTGCCACCATGGTTGTTGCCGGGGTCTACATGATCGGTCGTCTCTATCCCGTGTTCTGGGAAGGCCTTTCCATCCCGGGCAGCAGCGTCAACGCCATGGCGATCATCGGTGGCATCACCATTGTCGGAGGCGGCCTCCTCGCGTTCGTTCAGGACGACATCAAGAAGGTGTTGGCCTATTCGACGGTCAGCCAGCTCGGCTACATGGTCATGGCACTCGGTGTCGGTGCCTGGACCGCCGGCCTGTTCCATCTCTTCACCCACGCCATCTTCAAGGCTTGCCTGTTCCTCGGCGCCGGCGCCATCAGCCATGCTTGTCATCACAGCTTCGACATGAAGACCGAAATGGGCGGTCTCCGGAAGCTGATGCCGAAGACCTACCTCACCTTCATGATCGCGACCGGCGCGCTCGTCGGCGTCTTCCCGCTCGCCGGCTTCTGGTCGAAGGACGAGATCCTGGTCGGCACGGGAGCATGGCCGGGGACCGATGGCAACGGCGACTACACGATTCCACTGATCATGGGTCTCATCGGTGCTGCCTTGACCGCCGCGTACATGACTCGTGTGATCATGCTGGTGTTCTTTGGCGAGTATCGAGGCCACGATCACCCCCATGATCCGGGCCCCCGCATGCTGGTTCCGTTGCAGATCCTTGCCGGCCTGGCTGTCGTTGCCGGCTTCTTGAACGTTCCGAAGCAACTACCCCTCATCGGCGAACGCATCGGTCTCGCGTTCGAGCACTGGATCGAGCCGGGCGGCGGCAATGTGTTCCCCGTGATCGACCACGGCGTCCCGAGCTTCTCCCTGGCCATCTTGGCGACGCTGATCGGAGCCTTCGCCATCTTTGTCACCTACAGCTACTACTCGAAGCTGTTCGCCAAGAACCCACGAGCAACAGAAGTCACCGGCGGCCTACGGGACAACAACCGTTATGCCCGAGGCTTCCACACGCTTCTCGTCGAGAAGTACTACCTCGATCATCTCTATGAAGGCGTCATCGTCGAGGGGACCAAGGGCTGGATGGCCCGAGGTGCTTACTGGATCAACCAGAACGTCATCGACAACGTCATCAACTACACCGGGAAGGGATCGGTCATCGCCGGCCGCTTCGTGTACCGGTTCATCGACCAGGGCGCCATCGACGGCACCGTCAATGGCACTGGTCTCGCCGCGCTCGGCTCCGGCGGGATCCTCCGCCGTATCCAGTCCGGCCAGATTCGTCAATACGCAACCCTGATGTTCGGTGCAGCCGTGGTGTTGGCCGTAGTGTTCATCGTCGCCGTGTGAGAAAGCGATAACCGTGGAAGATTTGAATTTCCTCCAAGAAAACGGGCTCAGCCTGATGGTGTTCCTCCCCCTTGTCGGGGCGGCCATCATGATGCTCGTCCCCGGCAAGCTGGAGGAGGCACACAAGGCTCTTGCCGTTGGTTTCAGCCTTCTCACAGGTCTGGTCGGGGTCCTGCTGATGCTGCCCGCCAACTTCGACTATGACACCGGTCAGGGCCCCAAGCTCACGATCGACCGGTCGTGGATCGACGTGGTCAATGTTCGGTATCACCTCGAGATGGATGGCATCTCCCTGCCGTTGATCGCACTGACCCTGCTCGTTGTTCCGTTGGTGATCATCTACAGCTGGGACCACATCCCTCAGCCGGGGAATGCGAAAGCGTTCTTGATTCTCATCATGGTGCTGCACACCGGCATGCTCGGCTCGTTCGTTGCCCGTGACCTCATCCTCTTCTTCGTCTTCTTCGAAGTCGTGCTCCTGCCGATGTATTTCATGATCGGCGTCTGGGGTGGACCGGATCGTCTCTAC
>CAZYLX010000693.1:0-2523 GCA_964648595.1 uncultured Acidimicrobiaceae bacterium | reverse complement strand
TCTACGACGAGGCCGACGATTGGGCCCAGATCGCCGGTCACACGACCTCGTTCGACAGCCGCTTCCAAGTCAGCAGCGTTCGTCGGGGTGGCGACTATCAAGACATCGAGATGACGCGCGACGGCCGAACGCTCTACGCCTCATGTCACTGCTGGGGTTCGCATTCGTCCGGAATTGGATTCACGCCGACATACAGCTTCGACCTCTCGAACGTCACGGGCACCCCGACCGGCCAGATCAGTTCGACCGCGGCCTACGACTCGATCTCGGGCGCACGCGACGTGTCCTTCAACCCCTACATGGCTGGCGACAGCGGTGGTTGGGGAGTACTCGAAGCCAGCGACGGTTGCATCTGGATCGCCGGCGGCATTGACGCTGTCGGCCCGATCGGTGATCAGTCTCCAGGGCGAGACCTCGTTCGGCTCTGCGAAGAGGGTTACGTACCCCCGAACAACCTGGAACCGCCGGTGAGTTGCCAGGCGACCATCTCGGGCGCCACCGTGTCGGCCACTTGGCCCGCTGCTGCCGGGGCCACGGATTACGTGGTTTCACGTTCGGTGGACGGCGGCACCGTCTACTGGCGGGGTGTCTCGGCATCATCACCCTTTGTCGACTCGTCGAGGACTGGAGCCTTGCTGTACGAGTTGCAATCCCGCGCCGCGAACGGCACTCGGAGTGCGCCCCGCACGTGCACAACGACCGACGCCACACCACCCCTGACTGCACCGGCAAACTGTTCGGCAACGATCAACGGTGCCGTCGTCGATGTCGTGTGGCCGACGGCGGCTGGTGCCGATGAGTACGTTGTCTACCGAAGCGTCGACGGCGGAACCCAGTTCTGGCGTGGCCGCACGGTCGACACTGCCTTTGCCGACAGCAGCCGATCGGGAGCCTTGCTCTACTTCGTTGCGTCGCGGAGCGGTTCGGGTCAGCTCAGTTCTCGGACCGAATGCACAACGGTCGACAACAACGGCCTCATCGAGCCGGTCGGTTCCTGTGCCGTGTCCGTTGCCGGGGATCTGGCCACGGTTTCATGGCCGATCGCACCCGACGCTGATGGATCGACCGAGTATGTGATCTTCAGAAGTGTCGACGGCGGAAGCCAGTTCTGGCGTGGACGTACCGCTGCTCTCTCGTTTGATGACCAGCTGCGGGCCGGTGACATCACGTACTACGTCCAGGTCAAGCAAGGCAGTGAGAGCTCGACTCGAACCACCTGTCAGCCGGTCGTCTGAATCGGCTTGTCGACGTTGGCGAAGACCAGCCGTGCTGCGGCAACGTCTTCGAGAGCGAGGCCGGCGGACTTGAACATGGTGATCTCGTCGGCCGACGTTCGGCCGGCGGCGGTCCCGTTGATCAGTTCGACGAGGTCGCCCTTGATGTCTGCTTCTGAGAACAACCCATCGTCGATCGGTTGAGCCAAGTCGCCAGCGAGCACGCCATCGCTGCGCGAGTCGACGAAGACCGACGCACGGCGAACCACGTCGTCGTCAGACTCTCGCATGGCCGGCGTGAACGAACCGACAAGATCGACGTGTGAGCCCTCCCGGAGCAGCGCTCCCTTGATGAGCGGGCTCGTTGCTGCGGTGACGGCCGAGACGACGTCGGCTTCGGCGACGCTCAGGTCGAGGTCTGCCGAACGGCGAGCACCAAGCCCTGCTCGCTGGAGCTCATCGACGACGAGATCCGCCTTGGCCGGATTCCGGCCCCAGACCTCGACCAACTCGTAGTCCCGAACGGCAGTGTGGGCGAGCGCCGCCATCGGCGCCAACGCGCCGGTTCCGATGACCAGCAGGCGTTTGCTGTCGCTCCTCGCCAGACGTTTTGCGGCGACAGCAGACGCCGCCGCCGTACGCCTGGCGGTCAGCTCGTTGCCGTCACAAGCCCCCAGGAGCGCACCGTTCGAACCGTCGAAGAGCAGCACCCCGGCGTTCACTGTTGGAAGGTCGAGCAAACCGTTCTCGGGGAAGAAGGCAACAACCTTCACGGCGATCACGTCACCGATCACCCATCCAGGCTTCAACAACAACGATGCGTCAGCCCGACCATCACCGACACTCACACTGTGGACGGTCCGATCCGGAGCGTCGGACAGAGGCGAGGTCAAGGTTGATTCGATGGCCTCGATCAACTCGAGCCAGGGGAGTGCAGCGGCGACATCTTCCGGACCAATGAATTGCACGGAACCTCCTTCGGGCGACGGAATGCGCAGTGTCGTACCTCTCACTCGGAACGGCAAGCGACTGCCCAGTTCGACGCAGAGGACCTTTGCCGCTTGCGCTGAGCATCAAGACGCAAGATCATGGCGCCATGATCGAGCGCACTGGCCTGGAAATCATCGATGAAGCCGAGTGCTGGGAGCTGTTGGCGACACGCAGTGTCGGCCGGCTCGCCGTGTCGGTCATGAATCGGCCGGACATCTTCCCCATCAACTACCGAGTCACGGATCGATCCGTGCTCCTGCGAACGGCCGCCGGCATGAAGCTGGCAGCAGCCACCTTGGGGACGGCAATCGCGTTCGAG
>CAZYLX010000692.1:0-2525 GCA_964648595.1 uncultured Acidimicrobiaceae bacterium | reverse complement strand
CGTCGGCTGCGAGAACAGTCCGGACGGCGGTCGCGACCATTTCTGATGTCGTCAACGTGTGGATCGCGGTGAAGCGCAAGTCAATCGCTGCTGATGCCTCGCTGAGCGACGTGGTGAGACTGATCCACTGATTGGCGTCGAGCTCGGGAAATCCGATGCGCTGGTGGTCATGGTTTTCAAAGTCGTCCGAGAGCAGGCTTGCCATGGTCTCGGCTTCGCCCGCAGAGGCCGCAGCGCCAAAGTCGATCGCGGTTCGGAACACACCTGCCTCAGCGGGAGAAAGCGATTCCTCGAACCAGTCGTTGAGCAACTCGTAGGCGGCGTCGAGCGCATCCTGTTCGAACAGGGCCCACCGGGTGGTCAGCCCGGATGCATCGATACAACCAACGAGGTAGGAGTCGACACCAAAGCCAGCCTCGGTTCGCACGGTGTCGTACTTCGAGAGCGCGAGCGTGTCACCTCGGATGGCCTCAGTTGTGTTCCGGACCTCCGTGGCCACGTCGCCGATGGTCGCACCCCATTTCGCCATTTCGGCCTTGTCGCGGACCTGTTGATTGAGCGGTCGCAGATCCCGCATCTCGACATCGTCGGTGAACAGGGCGAGCCATTTGCCGACGTCGCGATCGTCAAAGATGGCGGACGTGGCCGCATCAAGGGCTCGGGTCGCGCTGTTGACGAGACTCCTGGAGCCGCCTGCCGAGGCATCGGCGTCGCTCTCAATCGTGCCGAAGGCATCGCGTAGAGTAAGACCTTCGACGAGTTCGTTTGTGACCGCCTCGGATGGCACCGCGCCCTTTGCCTCGTACAGCTTCACTGCCGATGCATGGGATGAACCGGCATTCTCGCCGGCCATCGCTTGCACCCTCGCAAGGGATGACAGCGCCTGAGCGTGGTCCCAGGTGAGGTCGGTATCGGCAGCGATCTCGACCGCCTCGGCTGCGAGCGAGCGTGCCTCTGCGAATGAGCCGCGGGCAGCCGCAACCTCGGCTCTGATCGACCGCGAGGCGATGGCCGTCTGAAGGTTCTCGCCGGCTAGCAAGTCGCTGTCCGTAGCAAGATCGTCGGCCTCGTCGACCCGGTCCTGCAGCAGCAGCGAACGCGCCAAGTGAGCCGCAGCTTGGCCAGCGTCTGCTCCCACACCGAGCGTGCCGAGCCCGTCCATCGCCGTACGCAAGTGCGGCTCGGCTGCTTCCGCATCGCCAGCCATCAGCTCGATGACTCCGGCGAACATCTCGGTCTCGAGGATGCCGTGGCGCATGCCCAGTTCTTCTACTGTCTCATGGGCCTGGGCGATGAGATCACGGGACCGTTCGAATCGTCCTCGCATTGCTTCGAGGACAGCCTGGCAACGTACCGATGTGGCCTCGACCATGGGCGACGCGGAAGTTATGCGCAGCAGCCGAATGACATCAAGGCAACGGCCTCCGGCGCGAGCGACGGGGCTCGGACCCCAGAGCGCTGCAACTGGAGCGGCGCCCAGAACTGCGGTGATGCGGCGGCGGTCGTTGGCGGCTCGGGCTGCGGTCAGGGCCTCATCGAGTTCGGCTTCACAGGCACCGACCTGGCCAAGCCTCGCAAGAAGAATTGCACGAACCAGACGGGCCTTTGCGACGCCAGCCTGGTCGCCTAGCGAGCCAAGGGTCGTGGCCGCATCCGCCATGTCGAGTTCCCAATCGGTGAGATGATCGGGTGAGGTAAGCATCGACTCGTGGCCGGCGAATGCCGTGGCCCACGCCCCGAGGCGTGGGTCATCGCCTGCGAGGTTGCGAAGCTCTTCGACCAACGGCGCAGCGATGCGAACAGCGCCAGAGGACAGCAAGGCCTCGCAGGCCGTCAACAACAGATCTGCTCGCATCGGCGAATCGCCGTGCAGTCGAGCGAGCGCCCGCTGCGACAACGCTCCGGCTGCGGTCAAATCGTCTTGCTCGAGTGCGCGTGCGGCGGCGGCTTGAAACAAGGTCGCTGCCCGCACACCAAGAGCTGTGGTCCGGGCGCTGTCATCACCCAGCTGCTCGCGATACTGATGGGCCTGCTCTAGGTGGTGCGCAACCGTGATCTCGTGATGTCCGGGGACTCCGACGGCGGTGGCCACGGTCCAGTCGGCCACCTCGAGGTGGAGGTCGGCTCTTGCCCGCTTCAGGAGCCTTCGATACGCGGCGTCTCGGATCAGCACGTGGTGGAAGCGCAGGATTGGTTCGTCGCCCCGGTAGCTGCCGCTTGGTTCGACAAGTTCACGTCGCCGTAGCCGTTCGATCAGGCGCTCGAGTTCGGCTGGTCCAGTAGCGGGAAGCAACGTAGCGACTGCGCCTCGCGCGAACTCTGGGCCGACCACAGACGCCATCTCGATGAACCGGCGTTCGTCGTCGGGCATGCGCTCGATACGGGTGGCGAGAAGCGACTGAATCGTCGGAGGCACCTCGACGGCCTCGCTGTCGATGGTGAGCTCCCACGCTCCGTTGACGGCGATGAGCGTGCCGTCGTCGACCAGCATGCGGATGAGCTCGCGCACAAACAGCGGATTGCCT
>CAZYLX010000691.1:0-2528 GCA_964648595.1 uncultured Acidimicrobiaceae bacterium | reverse complement strand
GCACGGCCTCGGAGAACGAGCAGAAGATCACACCAGCCTCAGCGAGCGTTGCCTTGAACGTGGTGGTGACCGAGACCGAGTCGACGATGGCGTCGACGGCGACGTTGCTCAGCATCTTCTGCTCGTGCAGCGGGATGCCGAGCTTGTCGAACATGTCACGAATGTCGGGATCGACATCGTCCATGCTGTCGAGCACAGGCTTCTGCTTGGGTGCAGCCCAGTAGCTGATCGACTGGTAGTCGATCGGAGCGATCTGGAGCTTGGCCCAGTCGGGCTCCTCCATCTCCTTCCACGCAGCGAACGCGTTCAGGCGCCACTCGAGCAACCACTCGGGTTCGTCCTTCTTGGACGAGATCAGTCGTACCGTCTCTTCGGTCAGCCCTGGAGGTGCGACGTCGGTGTCGAGATCGGTGCTGAAGCCGAATTCGTAGCTGGCTTCAGTCAGTTCCTCGATACCTCGCATGGTTTCGCTCATCAAGTGTCCCTTCCTGTACCGACAGCGACCTTGGTCAGGTCGCCGACGCCGGCCTTGTGGTGTGAGTCGTGCTTGCTGCCCTGTGGCCAGCTGATGCTGCGCTTCTCGAAGCGTTGGTAGAGGGTCCTATCGCAGACGCTCGACGACCTTGCTCCTGCGCCCCTCAGTATGCGGTCAGCTGAATGACTGTCCACACCCGCAACTGCGCTGCGCATTCGGGTTCTCGATACTGAACCCGGCACCTTGCAGACCGTCGCTGTAATTCAATGTGGCGCCGGTGAGGTGCAGCGCACTCGCCGCATCCACCCTGACCGCCACCGATCCGAACGTCGCCTCATGATCATCAGGTCTGGCTTCAGCGTCGAAGAACATCTCGTAGGAGAAGCCTGAGCAACCACCGGCGCGCACTGCCACGCGCAAACCAAGGCCTTCCTCGCCCTCGTCAGCCAGCAGTTGAGCCACTTTCGCAACTGCGGCATCGCTGAGCGCAATCACCGGTTGGGTAGTTTGTTCGGTCGTCGTCATCGCAATTCGCTCCTTCGTCGTCTTGCACTCGCTGGCCGGTCCATACAGGACACTGGTTCAGTCATCGCCGTCACCGGGCTCACCCGTCGACGTCGATGAAGATGCACTCGCCAGGGCACTCTTCGGCCGACTCGATGACTCGCTCCAAACCGCCGTCTGGGATCCGAGCCATACCCTCTGCACCGGCTGGGTTGGCTGCGCCATCGAAGAGCTTCTCGCTGCCGAAGTTGTCCGCCGATTCCTTCACATAGTAAAGCCCGTCGTCCATCCCGAAGAAGACGTCGGGGGCGATCTCTTCGCAGAGGCCGTCGCCGGTGCAGAGATCCTGGTCGATCCAAACCTTCATCTTGCTCCTTCTCAGCTGGCTCCCATCCGCTGCGCGGACGGGATGATGCGTCTACAATTGGGAACCCTACCGGGTTATCGGTGTTTTCGCAGTTATAGCTTGCGTAACTATCGAAGATGCGACTCCAGTGCTACCATCGTCGGGATGGCCACAGCGAGCGTCGCGCCCTCCGCAACTCAACGTCGCGTACTCGTTACGTTGAAGCGGCGCGGTGAAGCGACCGCTGACGAACTCGCAGCCGCCCTCGAGATCTCCTCTAGCGCTGTGCGACAACACCTCAGCGCTCTCCGGTCAGCGGGCTTCATCACTGCCCGCCAAGAGCGAGGACAGCCCGGACGGCCGGCCGACAAATACCACGCGACCCCCCTCACCGAACCACTATTCGTCTCAGCGGACAGCAGCCTCTCGATCGAGATCCTCGAACACATTGAAGAAGAAGACCCCGAACTCGTCGGTCGAATCTTCGAGCGACGTCGCCACCGACTCGTCGAGGAAGCGAAAGACAAACTGGACGGTAGACCGATCGACGAACGGGTCGCGGTCCTGACCGAACTACTCGACGCTCAGGGATACCTGGCCGACTCCGACAAGCTCGGCGACACCAACTACCGGATCAACCTCCACAGTTGCGCCATCTGGGCTGTCGCCAACCGCTACCAACAGGCCTGCACCGCCGAACTCGACTTCATCCGCGACCTCATCCCCGACGCGACGGTGGAGCGAGTCACCCTTAAGACGGACGGCGCACACACCTGCGCCTACGAGATCACCCTCGAGAGCTGACATTGCAGATGCCTCATGGCCACCACAGCGGCGCCATGAGTTCAGCGCAACCAGCGTGTGTTCCACCATCACCGCGGAAATGCTGCCACAGCCCGGCGCAGGCCTCCGGTTGGCCAAAGCGGGCCGATCGCACGTGCCGGATCGCTCGTGGATTCCCGGTCGGTCACCATGCGCGAATACCGACTGGGAGCGATTAGCCGGTGGTGCCGAGGCCGCTGGCGATGGCATTCACCGTGACCAGCAACTGCGGCAGCATTGCCTCGGCCGCTGCAGGATCCTCGACCTGTCGCAAGCGCCACGCGGAGATCAGCTCGATCTGGCGCCGATGCAGCGGACGCAGCGCGGGGTCTCTTTGCTGCAGCGTCCGAGCGATGTTCGGACGCCTTTCGTGAAGCGGCC
>CAZYLX010000690.1:0-2542 GCA_964648595.1 uncultured Acidimicrobiaceae bacterium | reverse complement strand
CAGATGACGCTCTGTGCGACAACGGTCTGTTCTGCGATGGCAGCGAGACCTGCGACGTCGTCAATGACTGCCAGGCCGGAACTGCAGTGGCCGTGGATGACGGCGTGGGCTGCACCATCGACTCGTGTGATGAAGCCAGCGATACGGTCATCCACACGGCCAGCGACTCGGCCTGTGACAACGGTCTGTTCTGCGATGGCAGCGAGACCTGCGACGCCGCTAATGACTGCCAGGCTGGAACTCCGGTGACTGCAGATGACGGCGTGGGTTGCACGGTCGACTCGTGTGACGAGACTTCGGACTCGATCGTCCATGCTCCGAACGACAGCCTGTGCGACAACGGTCTGTTCTGCGACGGCAGCGAGACCTGCGACGCCGTCAACGACTGCCAGGCCGGGACTGCCCCGGTCGTAGACGACGGCATCGCCTGCACCGACGACTCGTGTGACGAGGTCGCCGACGCCATCGTGAACGCCGCCAACGACTCCCTGTGCGACAACGGCCTGTTCTGCGACGGCAGCGAGGCCTGCGTGGCCGGACTGGGCTGTCAGGTGGGCACCGACCCCTGCGCCGGCGGTCTGTGCGACGAGGGCAACGCGGTCTGTGCCGAGTGCCTGAGTGATCTGGATTGTGCGGACGACGGAAATGCCTGCAGCGACGAGATCTGCGCTGTCGGGAGCTGCCAGAGCGTGCCCAACTCGAGCCCGTGCGACGATGGCATCGCCTGCACCGAGGGCGACCAGTGCAGCGATGGCAGCTGCCAGCCGGGGCTCCCCAACGAGAGCCTGTGTGACGACGGAGACGTCTGCACCGACGACCTGTGCGACGCTCAGCTCGGTTGTCAGAGTAGCGACAATACCGCGTCCTGCGACGATGGCGACGCCTGCACTGACCCGGATCAGTGCAGCGGCGGCGTGTGCGGCGGCACCGACATCTGCCTGGCCGATGGAACCTGCTACCTGGCGTCGGCCCAGGTGATCGCCTACACGTTCTTCGAGGAGCCCGCGGATGGCGCTACCAGCTACGCGCCGGGCTCCAGCGGCGGCGAGCTCGGCTTCACTACGGAGATTCTCGTCGATGAGAACGGCGGGGCCATTCCGGGCGTTCGCAAGGACGACCCCACGACTGGATCACCCGCGGTGTACGCCTTTTTCGGCGACGGGGGATCATCCTCCCGCCACACAGCACGCGTGACTCTGGATCCGGTCGATGTATCCGGGCTGAGTGGGGTTGGCCTCACCATAGTCGGCACACCGCTCGACTCCGGCAACGGCTTCGAGACCGCCGACTACATGAAGATCGCGATGCAGGTCGAGGACGCGAGTGGCCAGGTCGACGAGCTCGTCCTGATCGACACCCTCGGCCACGACATGGATGCGATGGGGCTTACGGGCCTGCCCTTCGACACTTTCACGCTGGCGCTCCCCACCGGGAGCGTGCAGGCGACCGTCGTCCTCGAGGGGAGCCGCTCCGGACCGAGTGAGGAGATCCTGTTCGACTCGGTGGCCTTCACGGCGCTCGGGGGTGATCCTTCGCAGGATCAGCTCCTCATCCAGGCGGAGGCCTTCGACTCCACCACGGCGAGCAGCGTCAACTCGGCCGCCTGGCTGATCGCACCGGACGAGGTCGATCCGTCCGATGATGTCTACACGAACGCCCTCGACATCTGCAACGTCGACGACATCCCCGCCTACGTGCAGTCGCTCCCGGATGCCGGACGCACACACAGAAAAGACCCCTTCGGTACTGGTCCGGTCCTGACGTATCACTTCGAGATCGTCCAGGGGGGTACATACCGGATCTGGCTGCGAGCGGCTGCGATCGACGGACAGAGCGACTCGTTCTACCTGCGCATCCGGGAGACCGATGGCGGCAGCTGGTGGCGTTGGAACCCACGCTCGGATAGCTACAACGGGCGCGCCCTCGACGGCGACTTCACCGACGAGTGGCAGGGCAGCGGGGCATTTGGTATCTGCACCGCCGCCGACGCTGCTGCGTGTGCCGGCTACGGAGCCATGGAAGAGTTCCTGGCGCCCGGCTTCTACACGCTCGACATCGCCATGCGCGAGGATGGCAGCGCCGTCGACGCGATCGTTCTGGACGGCTCCGGCACCTTTACCGGGACGGATCCCGCCGCAAACTGAGGGCTCGGGCCGGCTCCACTCCGAGGTCTAGCCGCTGTCGACCGACACCGGCCCGAAGTCCGGCCAGCGGGTGAGGTGAGTGCACCCGAGCTGGACTGCTATCCGCCGTCTTCGAGCAGGTCGATGTAGGCCCCCGAGATCAGACCCGACCTGGGGATCCCGAGCTCGAGCAGCAAGTCGTTGGCGATCTGCTCGCCTTCGGAGGTGGACTGGCCTTCCCGGAGGACGACCTCGAGCTCCAGGAACCGGCCCAGATCGCGAACTTCGTCGATGTGAATGCGGGTCTGGCCGACCCGGTAGACCTCTCGTTGCTTCTCGACGACTCCACGCACGCCGAGAGCCCGCGCCAGCACCAGCGCCAGGGTCTCGGGATCGGCGGTAGGATAGATGAAATAGGA
>CAZYLX010000689.1:0-2569 GCA_964648595.1 uncultured Acidimicrobiaceae bacterium | reverse complement strand
GTTCCCGACCTTGCCGACGCCTACGGCACCGACCAGGGAACAGTGCGCCACGACCTGATCGGCTTGTTCTCGACGCTGGCCGATCAACAGGTCATCGCCCCTGCGGGCTAGCTGCGGCGACCGCTGCGAGACGTCGGCGCTACTAGAATCTCGGGTCGTCCGGGAACACGCCCGGGGCGGCGAGGCTGAAGTTCACGGTCGGGCACGTCGCCAAAATGGTACCACCGAACTCCGGACGAAGATTGGCGGAAAGGTTCACCGGGTACGACGCGAGGGGTATGGACGTAACGGGTACAGAGAAGTTGATGCCAATGGGCGTACCTCCGATCGTCTCGAACACCACACGAACCGCCCCGCAGTCTTCGACGACGGCCATCCTGAAGGCCGGCCGGCCCTCACTGAACCCGATGTGGGTAACAACAACGGACGTGCAGGCGCAAACGGGTGCGCTCTGCGCTGCGGCCGGTGATGGTGCTGCCAGCGCTTCGATGGCGGGTGCGCTCCACACCACACCGGCGCCAACGCCCAACTTCTTGATCAGTGCTCGCCGCGATGTCGCGCTGCTACTTGGTTCCGCCATTGTTCTTCCCTCCGAGATTCCGCCGATCGACGCCACGGCGCCGAACACGGAGAGTAGCCACACGACTTCCAAGATCGCAAGCAAGGCCAAGGTTCCCTGGCCGCTGGTTTGTGACAACCTCAATCGCCGACGCGTAGATCCTTGTGCCGATTTATCCCCTAGCCTCGGGGGGATGGGCGACTATGCGCAGGACGAGCTCGAGCTCGGCGACTACCTGGCGATTCTGAAACGGCGGTGGGTGTGGTTCCTCCTGCCGATTCTCATGGTTCCGGCTGTTGCCTACTACTTGTCGACCAGCCAGGCCGACAGCTACGACGCGTCGACACAGGTCTTGCTCAGCGATTCAGCGGCACAAGACGCCATCGGCGGCGGGAGCCAGAGCATCTCGTTCCGGAACCGCATCCTCGAGAACGAGATCAGCCTGGCCCGCAGCGATCAGGCATTCGAGGAGATCGCCGAGCGGCTCGGTCGCGATCCCGATGATGTTCCCGAGTTCTCGGTCTCGGCCGAAGCAGACTCTGACGTGCTGGTGTTCAGCGCTACGGCCGGCACCCCGGAGAATGCTGCGACCATCGCCAACGTGGCGGCGGGGTCCTACGTCTTCCTCAAGCAGCAGCAGGCGCAGGCCAGCATTGTTGGGGCAGTCGAGACGCTCGAACAAAGGCTCGTCGAGCTCCAAGCCGATCGCGATGAGGTGCGTGCTGAGCTGGTCCGGCTCGAAGATCAGCTCGCCGTGGCCACCGACGAGACACGAGCCGCAGCGCAGGCTCAGGTCGATCGTGAGGAGAGCCGGATCTCGGGTCAGCTCGCATTGATCGACGCCCAGATCGCAGCAACCGCCGACAGCATCACCGAGCTGGAGCTGGCCGGTGAGCTGGCCCTCGGCGGCACGGCCAGAATTGTCTCGGTGGCCAACCCGCCGTTGTCGAGTTCCAACGCACCCCTCTCCCGTAACCTCGTCCTCGGCGTTGTCGTCGGTGCGATCCTGGGCGCAGCCCTTGCCCTGCTGCGGGAGAACCTCGACAACAAGATCCGCACCACCGAAGATCTCGAACGCCTCGGTCTGGTGCCGCTCGGTTCGATCCCGAGAGCTTCCGGGCGAGAAAACGACAAGCTGGAGCTGGCCAGGATCTGTCAGGAGAGTCCCGACACACCGCAGGCCCAGGGCCACCAGAAGACCCAAGCCGCCGTTCGCTTCATTGCCGGTCAACACGAGATCAACAACGTGCTGATCACCAGTGCCTCGCAGGGCGAAGGCAAGACCACGTTGGCCTCGAACCTGGCCATCTCGATGGCGCTGAGCAACGTTCGCACCGTCCTGGTCGACCTCGACCTGCGTCGCCCCCGAGTGCACAAGGTCTACGGGCTGCCGCAAGCCCCTGGCATCACGTCGGTTGTTGTCGACGGTTACGACATCGTTGGGTCGGCAACCCTCATCGCCGACCTCGATGAGCACCTCGCCGTCGTGCCGGCCGGCAAGCTGCCACCGCATGCGGCCAGCTTCATTTCATCCAGCGGATTCGCCGAGACGGTGAAGGAGCTGTCCAAGCTGTCCGACTTCACGGTCTTCGATGCTCCGCCCGTGCTCCCGGTTGCCGACACGCTGACCTTGGCCCAGCTCGTCGATGGTGTCATTCTCGCCGTCTACGCCAACCAGACCACAAAGGACGAGCTCGAACGAACGGCCGAGAGCCTGAGCGCCAGTGGAGCCCGCATCATCGGTGCGGTCCTGCTCGGCGCTCCAGCCGATTCATCCAGCTACGACTACTACAACAACTCGGACGAACTCGAACGCATGTAGCGAGGCCGCGCGGTCTACACCGGGGGGAGCAGTTCTTCCCGATCGCTTTCCGTCGTAGCAAATAGTTCCTACTGTGCGACTAGATGCGTACTGACACCTCTTCAGAGCTCGAAATCGGCGACTACGCAGCCATCCTTCGGCGTCGTTGGATTTGGTTCCTTCTGCCCTTTGTTGTTGTTCCGTGGGCG
>CAZYLX010000688.1:0-2570 GCA_964648595.1 uncultured Acidimicrobiaceae bacterium | reverse complement strand
TCGCAGCGCCTGGGCTCGGCTGAGTCCGAGTGCTGCTGCGGCCTCGGTCTGGCCCTTGGCCACGGCGAGGATGCCACCTCGAATGATCTCGGCGATGAAACTAGCCGTGTAGAGCACAAGGCCGAAGAGAAGTGCAGCGGCGGAGAAGCTGAGGGTCCAACCGGTTGGACCCGGGTTGGAGAATCGGCCCTCGGTGATGGTCGGTTTCATCCCGTCGAGTGGTCGGTTGCCTCGCGTGTAGCCGGTGCCGTCGTCGCCGAACTTGTTGGCAACGACCTCCCAGAAGTCGCGCCCGGAATTGATGACCCAGCTCGACAGGCCGGGCCAGATTCTCCAGAACACGACGCAGGCTGCCAGTGCGATGAATCCCGCGAAGATCATCCGGAAATAGTCGTCGTCGGTCAGCTTGGCCAACCCGGCGGGCGTTCGGCGGCTGTCGAGGAAGTTCTTGATGAAGAGCGCAGCGGCGGCGATGGCCATGCCGCTCAGGATCGTCTGCATCAAGGCTTGGGGGATCGAGCCCCAGACGTCGGCAATCGCTTGGAAGATCGGTCCGAGCCAGCTCATGATCGGATTGATGAACCAGCCGACGATGGCGAAGGCGGCGAGGATCGCCAGAGGAATCAATCCCGTGTGGGCGACGCCGCCGATGTCCTCCTGCCGTGCGATGATGCGCCTGCGTACATACCACGCAACGACGCCGCCGATGGCGAGGATTGCGAGCCACTGGTAGAAGCCCTCGTCCCAGAACACTCGAGGAACCAAGATCCCCTTTTTCGAGACCAGGAACCAACCCGGTATTGGCCCTGACGCCTCCTCGATCTCCGGTGTGGCCGGGTCATCGCCGGCGACTAGATCGCCGAGGCTGCCGAGAATGGCGAACCAGAGGAAGATCTGGACCAGGACCGGGATGTTTCGAATCGTTTCGATGTAAGTCGATGCGGCCCGGTTGGCCACCCAGTTGTTCGAGAGCCTGGCCAGGCCGATGATGAGGCCGAGGATGGTCGAGGCAACAATGCCGACGGCGGCGAGGCGAATGGTGTTGACCATGCCAGACCAGAGCGCCCGGCCGGCGGTGTCGGGATTGGTGTCGATACCCTCGCTGAGCTGGATGTTGGCCGGGCCGTCGACCCAGTCGTAGTCAACAGGGATCCCGCGCTGGTCGAGGTTGTTCGCAGCCTGGCTTGACAGGAACCAGAAGGCCGCGATGACGAGAACAAGAACGATGATCTGGATGCCCCACTTCAGGACGTCTGCGTTGCGCCAAAGGGGCGGTCGCTGCTGGTGAAGTGAGGACGGGGAATTGCCGGTTGCCACTCTTCGAGTCTCCCTGTCGAGGTTGATGTTGAGAACGCGTCAGGGGTGGGCCGAAATCGACCCACCCATGACAAACGTTCAAGGGGCTTGCGTGATCAGCGGGCCGGCGGGGCGTAGATGAGGCCGCCTTCTTGCCAACCGGCGTTTGCCGAACCCTCACGGACAATGCCGACGGGGCC
Organism: uncultured Acidimicrobiaceae bacterium; assembly: GCA_964648595.1. Taxonomy (GTDB): domain Bacteria; phylum Actinomycetota; class Acidimicrobiia; order Acidimicrobiales; family SZUA-35; genus SZUA-35. The sequence continues at coordinate 1,074 of CAZYLX010000688.1, read as the reverse complement.
GAGGTTCCGCTCGAAGATCTCGCTGTAGTTGCCCATCTGGCTGATGACGTTGTAGAACGCATCCGGGCTGAGGCCCATTGAGCTCTGCAGTTCGCCTTCGCCACCGAGGAGACGAACCATCTCGGCGTTGTCGCTAGCGAGAGCAGCGTCGACGTCAGCTGACCCGATGCCGTACTCGTCGGCGATGACCGTTGCGTAGACAACCCAGTTGACGACATCGGCCCACTCGGAGTCGTTCTGTGCGTAAACGGGGCCGAGCGGCTCCTTGGAGATCGGTGTGGCCGGGAAGATCGCCCACTCCTGATCGTCTGGTTGCTGCTCTGCCTTACGGCCGACGAGGCCGGAACCATCGGTGGTGATGACATCGCAGGTGCCTGCGACGAATGCGTCGGTCACGGCGTTGAAGTCCTCGAAGGTCTGCAACGTGATGTTGATGCCAAGGCTGCCGGCGAGTTCTGAGATGTTGGTCTCGGTGGTCGTTCCGGCATTGGTGCACACGATGGCGCCGTCGATGTCTGCGACTGCGGACGAGCTGCTGAAGCCGTCACCAGCACGGGCCATGAGCTGCTGACCGTCGTAGTAGGTGGTCGGACCGAAGTCCATACCGACGTCGGTGTCGCGGGACTGGGTCCAGGTCGAGTTGCGCATGAGCACATCGACGTCGCCGGTCTGAACAGCGGTGAATCGTTCTGCTGCTGTCAGCGAGCTGAACTCCACTGCATCGGCGTCGCCGAGAACGGCCGCAGCCACTGCTCGGCAGTAGTCGGCATCGAGACCCACGACCGAGCCATCGGCCTGGACGAAGGAGAAGGCAACGGCTGCGCCTGATACGCCGCACTTGAGCGTGCCACGAGCCTGCACTGCGCCCAGGATTCCGTCACCCTGGGTGAGTTCGACGACTTCGCCGTCATCGGAGTCATCGGAGTCATCGGAATCGTCCGAATCATCGGAATCGTCCGAATCATCGGAGCTTTCGGATGTGTCGTCGCTGCTGGCGTCGTCGGAATCTGACGAGCACGCAGCAGCGAGCATCGTGAGAGCGGCGAGCAACGCCAGCAGGCGCTTCAAACTGGT
>CAZYLX010000687.1:0-2571 GCA_964648595.1 uncultured Acidimicrobiaceae bacterium | reverse complement strand
GCGAGCGCTGATCTTGTCGCCCATCACCTCGATCGCGGCCGGCGGGGGGCCGATGAAGGTCACGCCGCGATCGGTGATCGCCCGAGCAAAGTCGGCATTCTCACTGAAGAAGCCGTAGCCGGGATGGACCGCCTGAGCACCGGAGCGCTCGATCGCATCCAGGATCGCCTCGGTGTTGAGGTAACTCTCGGCCGCTGTCTGACCCCCGAGTGCGTACGCTTCGTCGGCCAGCCGTACGTGCAAGGCGTCTCGATCGAGCTCGGAGTACACGGCGACGGTGCCGATGCCCATCTCCTTGCAAGCTCGGATCACTCGGACGGCAATTTCGCCGCGATTGGCGACCAGGACCTTCGAAAAAGTCTCGCTAGCAAGGCTGGGGTACGACGCATCGTTGATCTGCACGCCCGTATGGTTAGCCGAGATGACGCCATCTTGGAAACCTTCCGAACGGACTTCTGGACGGTTTTCTACTGTTCGAGTCGTCGACGAAACCGGTTCCACCAATGCCGACCTCGTCGAACGGGCGCGGAAGGGCCTTCCGGCCGGAGAGGTACTCATTGCCAGACACCAGACGTCGGGTCGCGGGCGGCAGGGGAGAAGCTGGTTTGATCGCCCGGATTCGAGCCTCCTGATGTCGTGGACGATCGACATCGACGCCGCCCTGGCGCCGCTGCTGCCCCTTGCTGTTGGTGTCGCGGTGACACGGGCGATTGAGGGACTTGCCGGCGCTGGCGTTGTTGCGCTCAAATGGCCGAACGACATACTGGCCCCAGGTCACGAGGAGCGAAAGCTCGCTGGAATTCTGGCCGAGGCGGTCCCCGGCCGATCCGAGTCGAATGATCACGTGCTGCGAGCCGTTGTCGGCATGGGCATGAACATCGATCTCGGAGGCGATGGAGTTGCCGTTCCTGATGAGATCGCTGATCGGGCCGTAGACCTGACGACCCTCGCCGGTCATTCGATCGATCGTCCGACGCTCGTCGACGCTCTTCTCGATGCAACCGACGAGGCAGTCGACCTTCTCGAGCGATCGACCTTGGAGTTGATCGAGGCGTACCGGCGTCGCTGCCTCACGATCGGACGCACCGTGCGGTTCGAAACCTCAACTGGGCACCTCGACGGCGTTGTCCGTACGGTCGAAGTCGACGGATCGCTCGTGCTGGAACAGCCGGATGGGACCGTCAGACATCTCACTGCCGGTGATGCTCATCACACTGCGTAAGCATTTGGCCCGATCGACTTGGGCCGAACGGCCCAGGAAGTGCTCAGGTTCATCGCCGACCGAGCCGATAGAGCTTCGTGGACACACCGAAATCCAGGGCGAGAACTCGGCGAGCATCGATCGGCGTGAGCGTTGTCGTCGCGTTTGTGGCTGCGTTCGCGGCCCCCGTCTCTGCTCAGGACGACCCACCCCCGTCGACGACGGCGGTGACGGCGGCGCCAACCACGCAGGCGCCAACGACGACGGGGCCCACCACTACCTCGGTACCAGCATCCACACCCGAGACGACTGAGCCGGTGAACACCGAGGAACCGGAAGACTCAAGTGACACCGGCCCGTCGACCACGGTTCCCGCCGACACGGATCCCAGTGACACGGATCCCGGTGACGAGACCACAACAACGATCGACCCTGATTCTCCCGAGGCAACCGATCCGCTCGTCGACGAGGGACCGGCGGAAACTGTGCCGGAAGGCAGCGGGCGCTATGCCGGCCAGCCGGACTTTGCCGAGACCGAGGTTCTGTGGAGCAGCGTTCGAGAAGCGGAGGCCCGCCTGGCTGAAGCCGAGGCGGACCACCTCCTTGCTGTTGCCAGCGTCAAGGCGCTCCGTCTGCGGCTCAAGGACGTTCGAGCGCAGATCGCCGGCTTTGATGCCGAGGACCAGCAAGCGTTCGAGGATCTCGAAGCAGCAGAAGCGCTGCTGGAACTTCGAGCCTTGACGGCCTTTGTTCGTGGCGATTCGTTCGAATCCATGGGCACCATCGACCACGACGCGATTCTCGAGTCGATGGCCCAACAGACGATGGTCGAAGCGGTCTTCAACCAAGATGCCGTTGCCATCGATGACATCGCCTCCCTCCGTAACCGACTCGGCGTTGAGGTCGAAATTGCGTACGACCGCCTCGCGATCTTGGAGGATCTGGAGGCCAGCGCGGTCGCCAGAGTCGAAGATGCATTGGCAGAGATCGATCAGGCTCAGCTCGAGCTTCGGGCGTTCGAAGCGGGCAGCGAGGTCTTCATCGAGGGACTGGTCTTCCCGGTAGGAGACGGCGTGGAGATCCCGCTGATCGATTCGTTCGGTTTCGCTCGCATGACAGGTACGCCCGATCAACACTGGCATGAAGGCATCGACATCTTCGCCCCGACCGGAACCCCCCTCTACGCAGCCGAGCGCGGTGTCATCACCCGGATCGGCACCGGTCGACTCGGCGGACTCAAGCTCTGGCTTCGGGGCGAGAGCGGAACCGACTGGTACTACGCCCACCTCTCAGCGTTCAACGAGGAGCTTCGCGAAGGCGACCTGGTCGAGGCGGGCGATCTCGTCGGCTACGTCGGTCAGTCTGGCAAC
>CAZYLX010000686.1:0-2572 GCA_964648595.1 uncultured Acidimicrobiaceae bacterium | reverse complement strand
GCTACTCGGCCCGCCGGAAACGGGTCGTACAGCCCGGTGCGTACCTCTTCCACCACGGAGTCCACGTTCAAGGCTAGCAAGCGCCCGTCGCCCAAGGCGACGAGTTCGCTGTCGGCTTGGTGCAAGACACCGATCTTCTCGGGCGACATAGGCAGCAGGGTTGCCCACCGCGAGAGTAGGCGGTTCTCATGGATCGCGTCGAGGTCAGACATCGAGGCCTCCGGGGCCGCAAATGCGGAGGGGGAATGGGTCCAGAGAGAAGCGCGCCGACCTGGCACGCACGACCTCACCGTCGATCTCGAGGTCGGCGACCCCGTTGAGCTCTACCCGCACGCCTGTCGCGGACCACCAGCGGGTGCCGGCCCGACCGGCGAAACGACCGCGCGACAGAGCCGCGAACAAGCCGAGTCGAGCCACGAGGTCTCGATCGTGAGCGAGGGCGACGACAAAACGCCCGTCGTCACCGGCTACCGGTAAGTCGTAGCGCAGACCGCCCGAGAGCCACGGCGTTCGAAGAATCGACAGATTGGTCAACCCAACAGCAACATGCTCCTGGTTTATCGTGAGTTGTGCCGGCAGGTCGCTCCAGGTGAGCACTGTGTGCAACGCCCCCCAAAGAATCGCAGCCCCGGTCCAGCGCCGCTTGAGCAAAGCAAGCACCGGCCCTGGCGAGTTGAACAGGGCATTCCCCACCGCGGTGACCCCGAAGGAGGCGCTCACCATCACCACGTCCTGCTGACTTTTCCCGTCGCTTTCAAACCAGGAGACGCGCAATACGTCGCGCGGGGTCGCGGTCGTCACGTCCACTCGCACCGGGATACCGTTCAACGTGGCTTCCACTGGTTTGTGGAAGTCGTTGCTCGACCCGAGGCCGACGCCCCCGATGGCGATGCCGTCGAGTGCAGTATCCCCCCTTGCAGCGACGACCGCACCGGCCAGGCGGTGCACAGTCCCGTCACCGCCTGCCGCCAAGAAAACACGTGTGCCAGCCTCGAGTGCATCTTCCACCGCTGCTCGCCAGCTGTCGTCGATTGTGGTCTCAACGACCGATACTGCGAATGTCCGCTGGAGGGCTGCCCGGACCTGCGCAAAGCGTCGCAGCGCCGCCCCTTGGTGGGCCGCCGGATTGAGCGCCACAAGCGCCGCCGTCGTCACACCTGCTCCCGATTGGGTCGGATGGCCAGGCTTGGACCCACGATCACCGCGAGGCCGACGGCGATCCATGTCAGGTCAGGTCGGATCCACGCGATCTCGGCTGCCCGCAGCAATACGAAGCCGACCACCGAGGCCACTGCCGCCGGCCAGGCATCCTTGTCGGCTCTGACTCGCCATCCAAGCAGGTGTGCTACCAACATCGCAACTACGCCGAGACCACCTGCGAGCAGCGCGGTCACGGTCGGCGGCGTGCCGACGACCAAGACTGCGGAACAGGCTACCGACGCTACCGCAGACACGGCGCTCACAACCACCGTCGGCTGCCGTCCAAACTGCACGGCAACGGTTTGGTACCCGGTCTGACGATCCGAATCGACATCCTTGAGGTAACCGAGTAGCACAAACACCGCATAGCCAAAAAAGGTGCTGGCCATGGCCGCAAGCACACCGGGGCGCAGCAGTGCAAACACGGGGTCGCCGCCACCCACCAACACGCCAATCCATACGAGAGAAGCGACGATCCAGCTGTTCCAAGGCGGTCCACCCCACCACCTGCGCTTGAGCGGCGTGTATGTGGCAACACCGAGCACGGCCACCGCGGACACGAGCAAGGTCCAGGGATTCATCCACCCAAACACGACCGCAAAGACGGCCAGGCCTGCGAGCGAGACCCATCGAACGTCGCCCACGTGGAGCTCGCCGCGTGGCAAGGGTCGCTCAGGAGCCGACAGCGCGTCGGTGTCGGTCTGGGTTGTGTCCGTCAATGCCTGGCCCAGGCCGTACGTGGCCAAAAACAGAGTGCCGCCGAGCGCTAGCTCCAGTGTACCGATGTTTGGGGCCAAGGCCAGTCCGACGATACCTGCCGCGCCCGAAACGACACACAGCCAGGGTCGCACGGTAATCAAGTATCGCGGCCAAAAGCCGGGCCTGGGGAAGCGGTGCATGGTCATAGCGCCCCCGGGAGCTGGTACCGCTCCTTGAGAGACGCCATCAGGTCGACGGCCTGGTTGAGATCGGCATCGTCGTGCCGGGCGTTGATCGTGAACCGCAGCATGGCTTCGCCCCGAGCCACCGCCGGGTACTGCACAATGCCCACCTTGATACCCCCGCGGAACAGATCGACGGCGAGCATAGGCAGCAATTTTTCGTCGCCGATGAACACGGGCACGATGGGAGTGGTGTTCTCCGGAACACGCAGCCCCTCCGACCGCAACCTCGCCGCCATCGTCCGGGTGTTGGCCCACAGCCGCTCCCGATGCTCCGGTTCCTCGAACATGACGTCGAGAGCTGCCGCCACGCCCGCACACACCGGCGCGGGCAGCGCGGCAGTGAACAGAGCCGCACGCCCAAAAAAGCGCAGATAGTCGATAAGCCCCTTATCGCCGCACACATACCCGCCGGCCGCACCTGGTGCCTT
>CAZYLX010000685.1:0-2576 GCA_964648595.1 uncultured Acidimicrobiaceae bacterium | reverse complement strand
CGTGGTCCCAGTGCGTGACAACTTCTTTGCCGCGCTGAACTCGGCAGTGTTCTCGGACGGGTCGTTCTGCTACATCCCGAAGGGCGTTCGTTGCCCCATGGAGCTGTCGACGTACTTCCGCATCAACTCGATGAACACCGGCCAGTTCGAGCGCACGCTCATCGTGGCCGAGGACGACTCGCACGTCTCCTATCTCGAGGGCTGTACCGCTCCTCAGCGCGACGAGAATCAGCTGCACGCTGCGGTCGTCGAGCTCGTGGCCAAGGATCGCTCCGAGATCAAGTACTCGACGGTTCAGAACTGGTACCCGGGTGATGAGAACGGTGTCGGTGGCATCTACAACTTCGTGACCAAGCGAGGCCGGGCCCACACCGATGCAAAGATCTCCTGGACCCAGGTCGAGACCGGCTCTGCCATCACTTGGAAGTACCCCAGCGTGATCCTGCAGGGCGATCGTTCGATCGGCGAGTTCTACTCGGTGGCGCTGACGTCCAAGCACCAGCAGGCCGATACCGGCACCAAGATGGTCCACATCGGTGCCGACACCACCAGCACGATCATCTCCAAGGGCATCTCGGCCGCCCGGGGCCAGAACACCTACCGAGGCCTCGTGAAGATGATGCGATCAGCCGAGAACGCCCGCAACTACACCCAATGCGACTCGCTCCTGCTCGGCAAGGAGTGCGGAGCGCACACCGTGCCGTACATCGAGGTGAAGAACCCGACCGCCCAGGTCGAGCACGAGGCGTCGACCTCGACTGTTGGTGAGGACCAGCTGTACTACTGCCGCCAGCGCGGCATGAACGAAGAAGACGCCAAGGCGATGATCGTCAACGGTTTCTGTCGTGAAGTGTTCAACGAGCTCCCCATGGAGTTCGCTGTCGAAGCTCAGCGCCTGCTGAGCGTGAGTTTGGAAGGAAGTGTCGGCTGATGCTGCACGTGGAGAATTTGACCGTCTCGATCGGGGACACCCCGATCCTCAAAGGCCTCGACCTCGATGTCGGCGCCGGAGAAGTACACGCCATCATGGGCCCGAACGGGTCCGGCAAGAGCACGTTCGCACACGCGCTCGCTGGCCGTGACGGCTACGACATCGGTGGCACCGTCACCCTCGATGGCGCCGATCTGCTCGAGATGGAACCCGAGGACCGCGCTGCGGCGGGTGTCTTCATGGGATTCCAGTACCCGGTCGAGATCCCCGGCGTGAACAACATGTACTTCCTGCGCACAGCCTTGAATTCGGTTCGCCGCACCCGCGGCGACGACGAAATCGGGGCCCGCGACTTCCTCGAAGTGGCCAACAAGGCCATGGAACTGGTCGAGATGAAGCAGGACTTCCTGTATCGATCGGTCAACGCGGGCTTCAGTGGTGGCGAGAAGAAGCGCAACGAGATCCTGCAGATGGCTGTCATGCAGCCCCAATTGGCCGTGCTCGATGAGACAGACTCTGGTCTCGACATCGACGCGCTCCGTGTGGTCGCAGCGGGCGTGAACGCGCTGCGCGACCCCGAGCGGTCGATAATCGTCATCACCCATTATCAGCGCCTGCTCGACTACATCAAGCCAGACTTCGTGCATGTCATGGTCGACGGCAAGATCGTCGAGTCTGGCGATCACACCCTCGCCCTCCACCTGGAAGACCACGGCTATGCCGGCTTCGTCAATCACGATCTCGACGATGCCCCGCTCTCCGGAGCGACAGCATGAGCCTGGCCGTCCTCCCGTCGCGCGCCGCCGCGCTCGAGCAGGTGGGGTCGCTGAGTCTGCCGACCAAACGCGACGAAGCGTGGCGATACGCACCACACAAGGTCCTGGGCCAACTGACGTTCGGTCCGGCCACTGCTCCTGACGTGGTGCCAGCCGACGTTGACGGTCAGATCCCCCACATCGAGGGGCCACGACTCGTGATCGTCAACGGCGTCGTCGATCGCGAGCGGTCGAGACTCGACGCGTTGCCTGCGGGGGTCCAACTGGTCAGCCTCGCCGATACATCCGGCGACATAGCCGCTGGCGCGCTCGAGCGCGAACACGATGCAGCCGAGGACGCGTATTCGATCATCAACCGGGCGTACGGAACCGGCGGCGCACTGATGCAGATCGACGGCCGGCCCGATCAGACGATCCAGATTGTCGACCTCGTGGTTCCCGGCGGTGCACAGAATGCTTCGGCCACCCGCATCGTCATCGAGATGGCGGCCGGCAGTTCAGCCACCGTGGTCGAGACTCGCATCGGCAGCGGCGACACCTTCGGCGGTTCCAACGTTCGCACCGAGATCTCACTCGCCGCCGGCGCCAGCCTCGAACACATCATCCTCCAGGACCTCCCCTCCACCCAGATCCACCTGGGTCGGGTCGACGTGATCCAGGAAGCAGGCAGCACCCTCCTCGCCCGACTCTTCAACCTGGGGTCCGACTATGGCCGTGTTGCTTACTACGTGTACCTCGCTGGTGAGGGCGCCAACGCCGACCTGTCTGGTCTCTACTTCGGCTTCGGCCAACAGACCCTTGATCAGCAGATCACCGTGGTCCACGGTGCGAAGGACTGCACGAGCCGCCAGAGATACCGCGGGGTGCTC
>CAZYLX010000684.1:0-2579 GCA_964648595.1 uncultured Acidimicrobiaceae bacterium | reverse complement strand
TGCCGGTGCAGGGTCGTACTGATGGCCTGTTCCCGTAGGTAGTGGAGGAGTTCGATGCGTCCGTCCCGGGTCACGTCGTCGTCTGCGACATGGATGCCCAGTACGGCTGCTGCATCTCGAACGGCAACTGACACCAGCCCCAAATGGCGAACCCGATCAACACCCATCGACTCGAGGCGGCCGGCGAAGGCCCCGGCTGACTCGTCGGCGGCACTCGAGATCTCGACGGGTACACCACACGTGGCCGCTGCCGATCGCACGCGCTGCAGCTCGACGGAGCTCACATCAGTCTCAGCCCTGATCGCCACACGCCCAAGCGGTCGGTAGCGAAACACGTTCGATTCACAGAACAGGCTCGTCGGGTCGTGATCGACGCCGAACTCGTCTCGCCAGTTCGCAGCGTCACTGGCTTCGGCATCGGCAAACCAGCTGGTGGCCGCGGCGGTACCGGCGTCTGGGGTGGGCTCGACCGAGTGCCAACGAGCAAGTTGGCTCACGTAATTCGGTCCGCCGGCCTTCGCTCCGGGGCCGATCGATGAGCGCTTCCACCCTCCAAACGGCTGGCGCTGCACGATGGCACCGGTGATGACGCGATTGACATAGGCGTTCCCGACCTCGACGAGGTCCTGCCAGCGGTCGACCTCGGCTGGATCAAGCGAGTGGATGCCACCGGTGAGACCAAACGATGTCGCGTTCTGGATGGCGATCGCCTCGTCGAGGTCCGCGGCGAACATGACGCCGAGCACCGGACCGAAGCACTCGGTCTGGTGGAACCAAGAACCGTTCTCTACGCCGACCCGCACGCCAGGGGTCCACGTGTCATCGGCCAGCCGTCGGGGCTCGACCAGCCACGACTCGTCTCCATCCAACACGGTGAGCCCGCGGTCGAGCTTCTCGGTCGGCGCCCCGATCATCGGGCCCATGCCCGTCTCGAGTTCTGTGGCTGGGCCGACGACCAAGCTCGAGACGGCGTCGATGAGTTGACGCCGAAATCGATCGGATTCGTAGACATCACCCACGCAGATGGCAAGGCTCGCTGCCGAGCACTTCTGTCCGCTGTGGCCGAAGGCCGAGGCAACGAGGTCGGCGACTGCTTCGTCGAGATCGGCATTGGGCGTGATGATCAACGCGTTCTTGCCGGAAGTCTCGGCAAAGATCTTCAGATCGGGACGCCAGGACCGGAAGAGCTCGGCGGTCTCGTAGGCACCGGTCAAGATGACGGCATCGACCATGTCATTGGCGACGAGGTGGCGGCCGACCTCGTTGTCTGGAGTTCGCACGAACCGCAGCACGTCGGACGGCACACCAGCGGCCCAGCAGCATTCCGCCACGATCTCGGCACAACGGGGCACCTCGGGAGCCGGCTTGAAGATCACGCCGTTGCCGGCAGCAAGGGCAGCGAGCACGCCACCGGCCGGAATGGCAACCGGGAAGTTCCAAGGCGGGATCACGGCGACGATGCCGAGCGGCTCGAACCGAGCTGACGTCGAAACCCCGAGATCGATCGCTCGGTCGCCGTACCAGCGGGCGAAGTCGATGGCTTCGGAGATCTCGACGTCGGCCTGGGCGAACGTCTTGTTCGCCTCGTGGATCATGGCGTTTGTCAGATCACCGCGGCGAGTCGACAACTCAGTGCCGACACCGTGCAGGATGCTCCGCCGTTCGCTCACAGGGCGGGCCGCCCACGCTGGCTGGGCAGCAGCGATCGCCGCGAACTCAGCATCGACAAGGGTCGTTTCGTCCAGCACCTCAGCACGTGCCGGAACGAACGGCTGGTCGATCACCGCCTGCGCCCAGCGACGGTTGGCCTCCAGCGTTGGATCAGTATCCGGTTCGTTGACGAACTGCTGGTTGAGAGAGTGCTGGTTGAGAGAGTGCTGGTTGAGGGAGCCCTGGGTGGGTTCAGGCGAGGCCTCTCGTGACCGGTCCTGCGTTCGTTGCGGCCGATCCCCGACCTCATGGCGCATGGCAATGGCCGAACGGAACTTCGACGCCTCAGACTCGAAGCCGACACTCCCTGGTGCGAGCGAGAACAGGTGCCGAATGAAGTTCTCGTCCGAGGCGTTCTCCTCCAACCGGCGAAACAGGTAGCTGATCGCAACATCGAAATCCGCCGGCGCAACCACCGGGGTGTAGAGGAGCAGGCCATCGCCGTCATCCCGGACAGCACGGGCAACACCAGGCGCCATGCCCTCCAGCATCTCGAACTCGATCCGGTCGCCGACCTCCCGCTGACCTGACAGAAGGTGGGCCCAGGCCACGTCGAACAGATTGTGGCTGGCAACACCGATGCGAACGCCGCCCAGCCGTTCTGAAGTCATCACCCAATCGAGGCATCGCTTGTAGTTCGCATCGGTCTCGGCCTTGGAACCGTAGGGCGCCAGCTCCCAGCCGTGCATCGCAGCATCGACGCGTTCCATGGCCAGGTTTGCGCCCTTGACCAGGCGGATCTTGATCTCTCCGCCTTGTTGTCCGTCGACCACTCGCTCACGTCGAGCGTTTGCCCACTTCACGAGATCTTGCAGTGCTCGGAATGAGTCGGGAAGGTAGGCCTGGAGCACGATGCCAGCGTCGATGCC
>CAZYLX010000683.1:0-2580 GCA_964648595.1 uncultured Acidimicrobiaceae bacterium | reverse complement strand
CCTTTAGATAGCGCGTTTTTTAAAAAACTCTATCGTTTTTCTTCAGCCCAGCCGTAGAGGTGGAAGCCGTAGCCGTTGCTCGCGACGTCATCGAAGAACAGGGCGAGTTCACCTGGGTTGTCGGGTCGCGCGACGCCCGCGGTGACAGCCGTGGATAAGCCCGACACCACAAGCGCGATACCGCTCGCGATCCCGAGGAATCCTCCGGTCCGAATGAACTGCTGCGTGTCTGTCATCTTCGTCTCCTCGTGGTGAGCGTGTAGTCGGATCGAGACTGACTGTTCAATCGCTGAACGGCTGGGCGACGAGGTTCCAGACGGTGGCGGCAACCCCGACCGCGATGAAGGCCCACGAGACCACGCGAATCTTGAGTGGTGCCGCCCGCCACGGGTCCTTTGCTTGGGCGTAGATGCAGGCCGCGATGACCAGCGCACCGGTCGATTGCCCCGCGACGACTGCTGCGATTCCAAGAGCGCCTTCGGCCGTCGATCCGTCGGCCGGGTCGACGATCAGCAGAAAGAGTCCCAGCACACGCTGCAACCAGCACCGCAACCACGGCGGCACCGACCAGAATCGAGAGGCGGCCAACGCTCCCATCTGGAACCGAAGTCCCGTCATGCAGTTCCATTACCACCCCCAATGGACCTCGCCAACCGACCGAAACACGGTACCTGACAACGCCACACCGTAACCCAAGCGCGAGCTTCGACGATGCGATCTCACGGGTGACCCGCAGGACCGACGTGGACGGGCTGGTCCCGGACCCCGCTCTTGGGTGTAAGCCGCCTTCCGAACGAACACGATGTGGGTACCCACTACTCGGTCGTGGGCCGTGACCAGGCGTTTCGTGTCAGGCAACCGCGTAGGCGCCGGTCCGGCGGCATTGCGAGACCCAATGCCGCCGGCGCCACAATCGAGCATTATGCGTTCGTTGACCCACTCCGGACAGCGGTGTGAGGCGCTCCTCCCAGCCGGCTATCGGTCGGGTTCCTTTGGTCTGCGGCACGGTCGTACTAATCGCCCTTGACCGGCCGGCTACTCCCTGGCAGCTGCAACGGTGATTGGCGGTTGGCGTGTCCCAGCGAACGTAGTCAGGACACTGGCGACACCTACGATCACTACGGCGCCGACAGTCGCGGCACCGAGTAGAAGCCACGGAACCTCGATGATTGGTGTGCCGACGATCGCGGTGACCGCAACAGACGCGCTCGCAATCGTGGCCCCTGCGGCGATCAAGCCGAGTACGACCCCGACGATCACTACGGTCAACGACTCCCACAGCGCCATCTCCATCACCTGCTTGCGGCTCAGGCCAGTCAGCCGTGCCGTGGCGAATTCCGCTGTGCGTGGTGCAGCCGCGATGACGACTGCGTTGATCATGGCGATGACCACGTAGAGCGTCACCAATCCCAAGACGGCCACGAGCACGTTCTGGGTGACTTCTTGCTGGTTGTCGAGGTCGTCCTGGATCCACTCGTCGAGTACCGACACTGACATCGTCGACAGCCCAGCGTTCGGGGAATTAGTGGGAAAGGCACTGCGGATCCGATCGCCGAGCGCTGCAGCAGTCTCCGCTTCGTCGGCCTGAATGATGTAGCGACGTTGGAGGTCGACCTCGGGAGCGAGGTCGAGCGGCAGCAGGACCGGATAGCCGCTGAGCGTGTACGGAACTGTGGCTACGACCTGCATGTTTTGTTCCGCTCCGTCGAGTCGAAGTTGGACCGTGTCGCCCACATCGACATGCAGACTCGACGCGAGGCTCTGATCGATGGCTATGGATCGACCCTGTAGTTCAGTGAAGTTGCCGACGACGTCGTTCAGCCGGTGGGTCTGCAAGTAGGTGGTCGGGCTGACGGCGACCGCCTTGATCTCGAACCGTGAAATCGTGTCGTCCGACTCAACCCGGCCCCGCAGAGGAGCCGACCCGCAAGGGTCCGGCCTGACCGGATTGTCCGACCGAGTGGCCGCCATCGGCGGCCATCTCACTGTTCACAGTCCCCAGGGTCTGGGAACGTCGATCACCGCGGAGTTGCCATGCGCGTCGTAATCGCAGACGACTCGGGGATCGTGCGCCAGGGACTCGCTCGCCTCCTCACCGATGAAGGTATCGATGTCGTATCCGACGTCGACAATGCTGAAGATCTCATTACAGAGGTGGCGAGGCTCGAGCCCGACGTCGCGATTGTCGACATCCGGATGCCTCCCACTCACACCAACGAGGGGCTGGTCGCTGCCGATCGCATTCGGGCCGATTGGCCGACCATCGGCGTGCTCATCCTGTCGCAACACGTCGAAGCGCAGTACGCACTTCGACTCGTACAGACCGGCGACGGCGGTGTCGGGTATCTGCTCAAGGATCGTGTTCTCGACGCGGGGCAATTGGCAGGAGCCGTCGAACGAATCGCGAGCGGCGAATCGGTCATCGATCCCGAACTCGTCAAGGGCCTGATCGATGGCAGCGGCCAGACGAACGGCCTGTCTTCGCTGACCGAACGTGAACTCGATGTTCTCGAACTCATGGCCGAAGGCCTGAGCGACCGAGGCATCGCCGACCGGCTGTTTGTCTCGGGCAAGACCATC
>CAZYLX010000682.1:0-2583 GCA_964648595.1 uncultured Acidimicrobiaceae bacterium | reverse complement strand
CCACTTCCCCAACATGTAGGTGTTGTATCCCTGCTCGACGAGCACCTCGGCGATCGTTGCGGTTTCGAACGGGATGTGGCCATTGGAATTCGGGAATCCCGTCGTTGCCTCACCGATACATGCCATTCCGACGGTGGTGTGGTTCCGACCAGTGAGCATCGCTGCCCGCGATGGCGAGCAGAGCGCCGTGGTGTGAAATTGCGAGTAGCGGAGACCGCGCTCGGCGATCCGATCCATCGTGGGGGTCTCGATTGGCCCGCCAAATGAGTTGAATGCGGAGAAACCAACATCGTCCCACACGACGTAGAGCACGTTGGGTGCACCTTCTGGTGGCTTCGGCTGCTGATACGGGCCCCAATCGGGTTCCGAATCGCGGATGTCCTCGTTGATGACCCCGTCGAACTTCGCGCCCATCTGATATTCCCCTCGTTGCCAAAACCGCTGCCGTACGCACTACCAAGCGGTGTTTGTCGAACGGTATCCCCGGCCGACGGTGAAGTCACGAGAGGCCTGATCAAGGTGGCGGTCGATCCGCAGCCGATGGGTCGAGCGGGCGCATGAGGTCGTCAGTGCTAGCCCCAGCCGAGTTCGTGGAGCCGGTCGTCGTCGATCCCGAGGTGATGGGCGAGCTCGTGAACAACCGTGATCATGACCTCCTCGGTCAGTGTCTCGAGGTCGGCACATGCGTGACACAGCGTCAGCCGGTAGAGCGTGACGCGATCGGGGAGTTCGAGGCCGCCGTAGTCGTCTCGCTCCGTCCGGGGCACGCCTTCGTACAAACCGAGCAGCTCCTCGTCGGGGTGCTCGTCGTCAACCATGATCACGACGTTGTCGAGCAATTCGTGGAGCTCGTCCGGCAAGTTGTCGAGGGCGTCGGCGACGAGCGTCTCGAACGCGTCCTCGTCGATGGGTTGCATCGGGCCAGTCTGGCGCGGCTGGGAGCTCGGTTGGCGTGGGGAGTAGGGTTCTTCGATGGTTGGACAACGTTTTCGGTACTCGCGATGGGACGGTACGCAGAAGGGGTTCGAGCTCGATGCGTTCGATGTGATGTCGGAGCTGACCGACGATCTGCTCTATCACGGCGACCCCAACTCGGCGCTCCGCCGGCTCATGCAGGACGGCTTCGAGGATCGCAACGGTGACCGAGTACAGGGTCTTCGTGAGATGCTCGAAAAGCTCCGTCAGGAACGCGAGCAACGGCTTGGCGACCACAATCTCGGGGGCGTGTACGACGAGATCAGCGAGGCGCTCGACGAACTGGTGGACACCGAGCGGCGGAGCCTCAGCGACCGAGAGGCCCTTGCCGACATGCAGCTCGGCGATTCCGACAGCTCCGAGCAGGACCGACGCACCGCCGAGTTGGCGAAGGACTCCACCAACAACAAGAACATGGAGTTGGGAATGCTCCCCGACGATCTTGCCGGCAAGGTGCGGTCGCTTCAGAACTACGAGTTCGAATCGGCTGAGGCTCAGCAGGCGTTCGATGATCTTGTCGACCAGCTCCGCCAGGAGTTGGTCAATCAGCAGTTCGGGCAGATGACCGAGGCCATGGAGAACATGTCGCCCGAAGAGCTGGCTCGGATGAAGGACATGATGGCCGAGCTCAATCGGATGCTCGAACAGCGCGAGGCCGGAGAAGAGCCGGACTTCGAGAAGTTCATGGAGGAGTTCGGCGACTTCTTCCCGGACAATCCCGAGACACTCGACGAGCTCCTCGAACAGATGGCGGCTCAGATGGCTGCGATGCAGGCGCTCATGAACTCGATGTCGCCGGAGCAACGCCAGCAACTCATGGATCTCTCCAACCAACTGATGGAGGACATGGATCTCAACTTCGAGATGAGCCGCCTCAGCCAGAACCTCCAAGGCATGTTCCCGGACGCCGGATGGCAACAGAGTTACGACTTCAGCGGGTTCGATCCGCTGGGTATGGCCGATGGATCGCAGATGCTTGCCGAGCTCGGCCAGCTCGACCAGTTGGAGCAGTTCCTGAAGGGCACCGGCTCGCCACAGGAACTGGCGGAGGTCGACCTGGATCGGGTCGAGCAACTCCTCGGCTCCGAAGCGGCGAACAGCATGGAACGCATCAGTGAGCTTGCGAAGATGCTCGAAGAGTCGGGCATGGTCCACAACAAGGAGGGCCGCCTCGAGCTGACACCGCGAGGTTTGAAGCGCCTTGGTCAACAAGCACTCAACGATCTCTTCGCCAAGCTGGCACCTGACCAGATCGGGCGTCACGACACGTCAAGCTCCGGGATCGGCCATGAACGCAACTACGACACGAAGGCCTACGAGTTCGGCGATCCGTTCAATCTCCACATCGAACGGACCGTGCGGAATGCCATCCAGCGGTCCGGTGGTGGTACCCCGGTTCAGTTGACTCCTGAGGATTTTGAGATCGAGCGCACCGAGAAGCAGGTCAAGTCGAGCACGGTGCTCCTCCTCGATCTGTCGCTCTCCATGCCCATGCGGGACAACTTCCTTCCGGCCAAGAAGGTTGCTCTGGCGTTGTACTCACTGATCACGACCCAGTTCCCAACCGACTATCTGGGCATCGTCGGGTTCAACGACTTGGCTCGCAAG
>CAZYLX010000681.1:0-2585 GCA_964648595.1 uncultured Acidimicrobiaceae bacterium | reverse complement strand
CGCGATGCCCGCTCCGACCAGCTTCCACAGCCCAGGATCGGAACCGGGAGGCATGGCGGACAGGGATCCCCGAACCCCCTTTGGGTGCCCGGTCGTACCTGACGTGTAGAACATCGGGCCACCGAACGACTGATCCTCTGGCTCATCGGGTGAACCGGTGGCAATGAAATCCTCGTAAGAGGTGAACAGCCCGCTCGACGCTGTGCCTTCAAGGATTCCTGTGCCCTCAGGGATTCCGGTGCCTTCAGGGTCTGCCGTGAAGAGCGCCAGTTCGACGCTTGAAACGCCGTCATCGGCCAAGGCTGCGGCGACAGAGGTTTCGAACTGGTAGCCGGCAACAACGGCCTTCGCCCCGGAGTCGGCCAGGATGTATGCGATCTCGGGCCCGACCAGATGCCAGTTGACCGGCACGAAGGTCACGCCGGCGTTGGCGCAGAAGCACACGGTCTCGAACCATTCGACACAATTGCCGGCGATCAGCGCGATCGTGTCGCCGGCCTCGATACCGGCGGCCCGGAAGGCGTTGATCAGCTGATTGACGCGTTGGTCGAGCTCGGCCCACGTACGGGTCGACACCTCATCGGCGAGGGCGAGGTCGTCGCCTCGAGTCTCGGCGAGGTCCCTTGTCAATACGGCCATGTCGGTGCTCCGATTTCTGAGGACGAACACCTCTGAAGCTAGGACACGTTGGTGCGACGGCGAAACGGCCGTCCAACCTGCTCGGTGTAGCTTTGACTCTGTGTTGTCTTCTTCCACCGTGATCCGCTGGATCGCTCTGGCCTTTCTGCTCTCGATGGCCGGCGTCGCATGTTCTGGTGCGACAGAAGAGGCTGAGCAACCGAATCTGTTCGTGCCAGACGACCCGGCCGACGAGGTCACGACGAGCACTGCGGAGGCAGCTACCTCGGCGCCAACTACCGCGGAGCCGCCGTCTGCCGAGGCCGAACCGCCGACGACAGAACCCCCTCTGACCGAAGAATCGATCGACCCTGCCTCGATCGAACCCGTCGTCTACAGCGTCGACATTCACCCGATTCTCGAACAGTCGTGTGCGTCGTGTCACGGCCCTGAGCAGGCTGGTTCGTCGGGCGTCGTCCTGAGCATGGCGGGGCAGGCCGCTGAGCACGCCACCGCGCTTCAGCTCTACACAACGGCCGAGCTCATGCCTCCGTGGCCGGCGTCGCACCGGTCGATCGACTTTCTCGATGACGTCTCGCTCGACCCGCTCGAGATCGCAATGATCGCTCGGTGGGCCGCAGATGGAGCGGTTCTCGACGTCGATCCATCGACGCCCATTGTTCCCGCCCGTGCACCGTCGTTCCTTGTCGAACCCGATGTTGTGATGGCAGGAGTTGGCGCCCCCTACATCGGCGACCCAGAACAGAGGGACGACTACCGCTGCCTCGTCTTCGACCCAGGGGCCACCGAGTCGGAATGGATTCTGGCCACGCACTTCGTTCCCGATCGGCTCGACGTGGTGCATCACGGCATCGTGAAGATGGCTTCTGCCGAGCTTCGTGATCGAGCGAACGAGCTCGATGCGTCGACCGCTGAGCCAGGGTGGAGTTGCTACGGCGGCGTTGGTCTCGAAGGGCGAGGCGGTTCCTTGCGCGACATGGGTGGTTGGGCACCCGGCACCCAACCGGATCGTCTTCCCGAGGGGTATGCCATCCCTCTCGAGCCCGGTGATTTTTTCGTCGTCCAGATCCACTACCACTTCGAGGGCGAAGCACCGGGCGATCAGTCGGCGTACCACATCGACCTGGCCTCTGATGATGAGATCGCCGCCGCCGGTGGGTCGTTCAAGATCTTGACCGACGCCCTGTATCTCGGGCCGGCCGAGATCCCCTGTTACGAAGGCGACACGGACCCTCTCTGCGATCGGCAAGCCGCAATTACGCGAGTGCGGTCGCTCTACGGCCCGCTCGTTGGTGCCTTACCCGACTTCTTCATGTTGCAGTGCCGAGCCAGTGTCGATGACTTCGCGGCCATGACCAACGGCGACGCGTGGTCGACCTGCGATCTGCCTGTGAGCAACCCCGGTCGGATCACTAGTGTGTTCGGGCACATGCACGAACTCGGTGCCAGCATTCGGCTCACGTTGAACCCCGACTCGCCGGACGAACGCGTGCTCCTCGACATCCCGGACTGGGATTTCGAGTGGCAACTCAACTATCGGCCGGTCGACGACATTGTCATCAAGCGCGGCGACACGATCCGCGTCGACTGCGCCTGGAATCGCGAGCGGGCACCGTATGAAGCCGTCGGCTACATCGTCTGGTCCGACGGAACCGGCGACGAGATGTGCTACTCGAGCATCACAACCGCACCCGTCGACTGATCGCTCGTTAGGCCGAGGGTTCGTTCTCGGGTGGTTTTCGCCCACCTGGCGGGTCGAATCGGCTCGAGAATGCCCGCTTGACCGGTTGGATCAGCGTCGGCGCTTACGGATCACGGCGATGGCTACGCCAAGGCCGGCACCGATGCCGAAGATCAAGGGGACATTGAGTCCCGACGAATCCGCGTCGACTGTTTCTGACTCGGTGCTGTCCGACTCGACGCGGACGGCGACGGGTGCTGCCGGC
>CAZYLX010000680.1:0-2586 GCA_964648595.1 uncultured Acidimicrobiaceae bacterium | reverse complement strand
AGAAAGATCTTCCGCTGTTGTCCCTTGGCGGCTCTCTCGTTCGTCGTCTAGTCAAATCAGGAGACACCTGGTTTGCCTTGAAAGGAATCATCATGAAGTACGCACTCCTCCTCTACAGCGATCCCGCCAATGCCAACGAGTACGGCACGCCCGAGATGGACGCAGAGATGCAGGAATGGTTCGCTTTCACTGCTGACCTGCAGGGTTCGGGCAACCACCTCGGCGGCGAGGCGCTCACACCGACCGAGACGGCGACCACCGTGCGGGTCCGCGACGGCAAGACGATCACGACCGATGGCCCCTTTGCCGAGACGAAGGAGACCTTGGGAGGGTTCTACCTTCTCGAGGCCGCCGATCTCGACGAGGCCGTTGCATGGGCCGAGAAGATCCCGCTGGTTCCCCACGGTTCGGTCGAGGTTCGACCGATCATGGAAATCCCGAACTAGCTCGTATCGAATGTCGCCTCGGCCTTCACCGGTTGACCACGCCTTTCGCACCGAATGGACCCCTCTGGTCGCGACTTTGGTGCGAGAAACCGGCAGTCTCGAGTTGGCCGAAGATGCAGTGTCCGAGGCGTTCGTGGAGGCATCGGCCCGATGGCGGACCGATGGGCCTCCCCGAACACCCGGAGCGTGGTTGCTGACCACAGCTCGCCGGAAGGCCATCGACCGTATGCGGCGCGACAAGCGCTTTGATGATCGGATTCCCCAGCTGGTCGCGGCGATCCAACGACGGCCAGAGGCGACGCTCGAACCGCTCGGTGACGATCAACTTGCGCTGATTGCCGGTTGTGCCCATCCTTCATTGAACGCCGAAACTCAGGTTGCGCTCACGCTTCGCTATGTCTGTGGGTTGTCGACTGAACAGATCGCTCGCTCGTTCATGGTTCCGAACGAAACGATGAAGAAGCGGCTGACCCGGGCCAAGCTGAAGATCTCCGCTGCCGGCGTTCCTTTCGAAGTTCCAGCGAAAGAGCGATTGGCAGAGCGCCTCGAAACGATTTGCGGCGTGATCTACGCCGTGTTCAATGAGGGCTACGCCAGTGCGGTTGGAGCGACGCTCATCCGGGGTTCGCTTTGCGATGAAGCGGTCTGGCTCTCCGAGTTGCTCTGCAAGCTCGCACCTGAGGATCCGGAGGTCCACGGCTTGGCCGGCCTGGTCCTGCTCACCGACTCTCGCCGTTGGGCGAGGGTCGACGCTGAAGGTCTACCAATCTTGCTCGAGGACCAGGATCGTTCGATTTGGGACACGGACAAGATCCAACGCGGCTTGCGGCATCTGGGCCGTAGCGCGGCATTGGGTGGAATCGGCCCGTACCGATTGATGGGGTCCATCGCCGGCCTCCACGCTCGGTCCTCTTCGGTCGAGGACACGCCGTGGGCCCGAATCGTGGGACTCTACGGTGCCTTGATCGCGCTCCATGACTCCTCCGTGCTTCGCTTGAACCAAGCCGTCGCGGTCGCGTGGAGCGAGGGCCCGGAAGCTGGCCTTGGCCTGATCGACGAGCTGAACGATCGGCTCGACAGTTACGCATACCTCCATTCGTCTCGCGCTGCTCTGCTGGCGAAGCTCGATCGACCGGACGAAGCGCGTGCTGCCTACGAACGAGCCATCGGACTCTCCAACAACGAGGCAGAGATTCGCTGGATGACCCAACAGGTGGCTCAGATCACGAAAGGTGCGTGACGCGGCGCCGTGACGGGAGCTCTCGAACCAAGACTACGAAGTCGACGTCACGGGCTCGCGGGAGGGAGCCACAGTGCTGGCGATCGTGACGCGTTCGCCCATCCGCCGTTGCGGGCGATAGTCCCAGACGGCGTAGTGCTGAACGCAGCGATTGTCCCAGAAGGTCAGCGTTCCCGGTTCCCACCTCACTCGACACTGGAGTGACGGATTGTTTGCCGTGTGTTCGTACAGCATGCTGAGGATCGCGTCGCTCTCACGAGGCGACAAGCCCTCGATCGATGTCGTGAATGCCGGGTTCACGAACAACAGCCTTCGCCCTGTCTCGGGGTGAGCGACGACGAGTGGGTGAATGTGCATCGGATAGTCGACGCCCAGTTGGGGTTCGAACCCATAGTGGCGGATGTCCTGACGCCTGTCGTGCACTGCGTCAAGCTCATCGATCATTGTTCGGATCGGGCCGGACAGCGTTTCGTAAGCCAGGTGCATGTTTGCGAAGAGCGTGTCACCACCGTGGGTTGGGGCCTCCTTCAACAGCAGCATCGAGCCGAGAGGCGGCATCTCGTCGCACGAGACATCGCTGTGCCACAGTCCGCCATTGTTGAGCGTCGTGGTCTCGTCAGCTTCGATCGGGAAGATCTCACGATCGCCCTGGTATTCGAAGCCACGTTGCGTTGGGTGAACGTGAAGCGGTCCGAACAGTCGGCCGAAGTCTTTGTGCTGATCACGGGTCAATTCCTGATCGCGGAAGACGAGCACATGGTGGTCGAGGAACGCTTGTTTGACCGCGGCGACGACCTCGGGATCGCCGAGGTCGGTAGCCAGCGCGACACCACGCACTTCGGTGCCGATTGAGGGTGTGATCGGGTCGATGATCAGATCGTTCACATCGCCGATCTTACT
>CAZYLX010000679.1:0-2588 GCA_964648595.1 uncultured Acidimicrobiaceae bacterium | reverse complement strand
CGGTCAACGCACCCCAAAGAGCGGGCACCGACGCCGACATGATCGCCGTGATCGGGGCCACCACTGCCATCGGCCCAATCGCGAGGCGTCGGTAGAGAAACCCGACCCCGATCCCGCCGAAGAGTCCCCCGACACCTCCGAGCAGGAAGGCGCGTGAGCTGAACTCGTCAGCGACGCTCAGCGCAACGATGGTCACGCCCACGAGGCCAACGACGTGTGAGCCGGCCACCACTTGGACGATCGAGGCTCGCTTGGCCGACAGACCACCGCAGAAATCACCGGTGCCGAAGATGGCCGCCGTCAGAAGGCTGAGGACGATGGCCACCGCGGCAGGTTACGACCGGCACCCGCAGGTCAGACGAGGATGTTGGGCCAGGCCAATAGGTGAAGTGGCGTTCCCGGTGCTGCCTGCTCCCGGCATGCTGCCTGGACAGTCGCTTGTCTCGCAGCGAAGGTTCGAGGAGACTCGCCCAACGACCTATAGCCGAGCTCTCGAGGAGGAGAATGCAGACCAGCCCGCTCTACTCTGACCGGTCGTTGCCCTTGGTCGCCGATACCCGGGATGCCGCGGGTACGGAAGCACGAGCCGCCATCGCATGGGCGATGGGGAACCGTGACGCAATCGACAGCCAGCTCAACCGTGCCGGGGCGATCCTGCTACGCGGATTCCAGATCGCCTCGGCGGCGGAGTTTCGCGCGTTGTGCGCGGCTATCAGGCCCGATCTTCGCAACTACACGGGTGGAGACTCCCCTCGAACCGGTGTCGCCGATCAGGTTTACACCTCGACCGAATACCCGGCACACCTCGAGGTCCTGCTCCACAACGAGCTGTCCTACGCCGGCTGGTCGCCTGACCGATTGTTCTTCTGCTGTCTGCGGCCGTCGGAGAGCGGCGGCGAAACCCACCTGGCCGACGGCCGCGAGATCCTGTCCCGGTTGGACGCCGAAATCCGTAGCCGGTTCGAGGCACGGGGCGTCACCTACCACCAACATCTCTGGGACAGCGAGGGCGTTCCCGGCATCGGAAAGTCATGGCAGGAGACGTTCGAGTCCGCCGATCGGACCGTGGTCGAGACGTACTTGCATGGAGCCGAAATGGACTTCGAGTGGACCAGCCTTGGGCTGCGCACGGCCGCGACCCATCCCGCGATCGTTCGCCATGCCGTCACTGGAGAGAGCTGCTGGCACAATCAAGCCGATCAGTGGCATCGCGACCTCGCCAGCGTGAAGGTCGGGTTCGGTGGCGCAGAGGACGTCAGCGTTGATGCGAAGACCGCCGGTGTCGAATCGCTCGGCAACCACGTCACGTTCGGTGACGGGACTGAGATCGACGTCGCGGATCTGATGCACGTCCGAAAGGTGTCGCGGGAATGCGAGGTGCTGTTTCCGTGGCAGACGGGCGACGTCTTGGCGATCGACAACGTGACCGCCATGCATGGTCGGAAACCCTTCACCGGCGAACGGCTCGTCCTGGCTGCCATGGCATGAACGGGACGGGTCGGATGCGTCTCACACAGTGACCTCCCCCCTCGTCCGATCAGCGGGCATCTCTAGGTGCTTGATCTCGGGAGACGAGCCCGAAGCTCGGCGAAGGCCGCTGCGCCTTCCTCGCTACGAGTCCACGAGATGTAGTCAGCGCGGCCTCGCTCCCTGAAGAAGGGATTGGCGAAGATGTCGGCCCATTCCGCGGCCGGCATCAGACTCGATGCCATCGACTCGGTGAATCCGTCCCAGTTGCGAGCGTGTTCTTCCGACCGGAAGAGGTTCATGCTCGCTCAACGGAACGGCCGACTGGCCGCATCACCCCCGACTTCGGCCGCGGTGTATCCAACCGTCTGTTCAGGTTCGATCGAGGTGATTTCCTCGTCCTGCATGACAACAGCGATCGGCTCGCCACAGCAAAGACAGGGCGCGTCGATCCGTACCCGTTTGCCAGGCACCAGCCAGCGGATGGCAAGGGCTTCGAACCCGCACTGGGCGTACCAGCCCGCGCCACCATCGATACTCACCGTGTACTGCGTCGGTTGCAGATTGAACGGTGGAAACGACGCCAAGTAGTCGGTGCCAGGGTGCACCCAACCGGGTGTGAGGCCGACGAGTTCATGGATCAGATCCTTGGCCTCGCCCAAACCGATGTCGAGGTCCTCGGCCAACCCGGTGTAGTGAGGAGCCTGCCCGTCGGCGACGACGCTGGACATGATGGTGGCGTAGCCACGATCGAGGAGTGCGAGCTCTGTCATGGGCGCCACCTTGCCACAGCGGCGACCGACCATCAACGATCGGCTGCCGTCGACTAGGAAACCACGAGGTTCAGGGTCACGGTTGCCGTGTTGCAGGATCCACCTTGATCGCAAGCTCGGTAGATGAAGCTGTCGACGCCCGACGTCTCGCCGGAGTCCGGGGTGTAGCGAATCGTGAGGCCCTGCACCGTGACGATCCCCCGAACCGGTGGCGTCACGATCTCGGTGGCAGAAGGATCGAGTTTGCCGCTGCTTGGGACGTCGTTGTCCTGCACCGGCAGGACCGTGAAGGAAGCTTTGGTGATCGTGTAGGAATCGTCGCCGGCAACATCCGAAGTCTTGGATGCC
>CAZYLX010000678.1:0-2594 GCA_964648595.1 uncultured Acidimicrobiaceae bacterium | reverse complement strand
CAAACGTCGCATTCCGCCGACACCTCCCACCACTGACCAGCCGACAGATCGAACGCCTGCCCATCCACATACAACGAGCACACGCTGACGCCGGCAATCAGGCAGCCTGAGTGTTTCCGGCCCGAGCGACGTGACGAGCGTCAGTAGGCACCGTCGCTCTTCAGGACTGCGAGCTGACCGTACGCGCTGGCTCAGACGCCGTTCGAGCTGGCCTAGGTGCACGCCATTCGACTATGTAGAACAATTGTTGCCCGAGCACGCGACCTGCAGCCGTGCACGAGCGACTGTTTCGATCGCTGCCACATCCGAAACGGCACCTCGGGGCTACTGGCCGGGCGGTGTATAGCTACCGCCGGCTCCTCCTCCACCGATCACGGATGGATCGAACAGGGGCGTCAACGTGACGCTCACAGCGCCTGAGGTGTTGATCAACAAAGATGCATTAAAAGCAGTCTGTTCATCTGGGGCATCGACGATCCCATAGACATCGGTGTCCCCAAAGGCGTAGTAGAAGCAATCAAGCGTGGCTCCAACCGATTCGACCGCTGCTGTTGCTGCAGCCAAACGCTTCGCTCCGCCGTCCGCTCTCAAACCGGCAACTCCATCGCCGACGTAGTTGCCTTGAATTAGATACTTGCTCATGATGATTCCTTTTAGTTTTGAACCGGGTACCAGGTCGAGTTCGGCTCCGCACACTCCGGAGTGACCCAGTCTTGTGCTCAGGTTGAGCAGCCAAGCGTCATACTTGCAGGTAGCCCTGCCCGATGGGGGCGGTCGACCCAGGCCGAGCCTCCCTCATTCGACTATCTAGAACATTCGTTACCCGAGCGCGGTGCTCTTGCTTCGACGCCAGGTTCGACACCGAATCTGAAGGCTTCGAACTCGACCTCGTCGAATGGGCACAGGAGTTCGGCCAGCCGCCAGATCGAACGGCTGCTGCTCGATTGCGTCGAGCTAGTCTTGTGAAGTGCCGACGCAGGTGATCGTGCTCGACGGTGGTTCGAGTTCTGGCAAGTCAGGAATCGTGCGCTGTCTTCAAACGACGCTGCCCGAGCCCTGGCTGTCGTTCAGCGTCGACACCTTGGTCGAAGCGATGCCGCCATCGATGAAGGGCTCGGGTGGGGGTATCGAGTTCGCGTCGGATGGACAAGTACTGACCGGCAAGGTGTTCAAGAAGCTTGATGTCGCATGGAGTTTGGGTATCGCTGCCATGGCGCGAGCCGGAGCGAACATCATCATCGATGACGTCTTTCTCGGCCAGGCTGCGTCGCAAGATCGCTGGCGCGGCGCTCTCGGAGGGCTCGAGGTGCTGTGGGTTGGGGTGCGATGCGACGGCAGTGTTGCTGAAAGCCGAGAGGTGGCTCGAGGTGATCGTGTCTCGGGGATGGCCAGGTCTCAAGCAAAGCTGGTGCATCGGGGCGTGAGCTATGACCTCGAGGTCGACACATCAACGTCGGAGTCGGAAGAGTGTGCACGCATGATTGCCGACGCGATCACAACCGCACCTGTCTGACCTTCGCCGACGGGATTCCCGACTCGCAGGTTCTGATCAGTTTTCGCGACGATGACGACTTGCAGTCTTTCGGCACGCGCCGTCGATGCTGGTCAGAAGTGGGGTTCGAGACGACACGCAACGTTGAGTTGCGCGACCGATGCCGTGTTCGGCAGCGAGATGGTCGTCGAGATGAGTTCGGCAAGATCTGACGCGTCGATCATCGTGGCCGAATCCTCGCCAAAGTCACTCGTCATGTCGGTGGCGATGAATCCAGGGCAGACCGACGTGACGCGGATGCCGTCATCCCAACCCGCCTGTTTCGTTGCCTCCGACAGCGCTATCACCGCGTGCTTGGAGATCGCATAGCCCGGTGCGAACGTTCCCTTGACCCGCACACCAGACAACGAGGCGATGCTGACGACGCGCCCGCTGCCGTCGGTCCGCAGGTGTGGGAGCGCGAGTTGAATCATCCGAAACGGTGCCTTGACATTGACCGACCACAACGCATCGAGCCCGTCTTCGGTGAGAGCGTCGAGCTCCGCGGTGTCGATGATCCCCGCATTGTTGACGAGACCGGACAGGGAGCCGAACCGCTCGATCGTCGCATCGAGCCACTCGGCATCGGTCCCCGGTTGCGTTGCGTCATAACGCTGGCACAGCACCCGTTCGTCGTCGCATCCGTCCATCGAACGGCGCAACGCATCGATGTCGCGGCCACCGACGCTGATGTTGTACCCGTCGTCGTGGAGGCGTCGTGCGACGGCGTTGCCGAGGCCCCGATTCGCTCCGCTGATCATGATCGTTCTACCGGTCGGGTCGAGCATGAGGCGACCGTATCCGACACAGCGCGGCGGGGAATTGGTGGCGTTCCGGGATGTCAAGGATTTGAAGACGACACCGTTTGAGCAGGAACTCGGCCTGGGAGCGAAGGGTGGAATCTTCCACCGTCGACCAATCGCCAGGTCGAACGTCTGCCGAACCACATGCAGCGAGCACACGAGGCTCAGAGAAACCGAGCCGCATGAGTCTCGCCTTGACGAGCGTCAGTAGGCGCCGTCGCTCTTGAGCACGGCAGGAAGCGTCTTGGCCAGAATCGCTA
>CAZYLX010000677.1:0-2600 GCA_964648595.1 uncultured Acidimicrobiaceae bacterium | reverse complement strand
ACTCCAGTATCTGGCGGTGATCATCGGTGTGATCGCCGTCGGCGGACTGATCGCAGTGAACCTTGGTCAGACCGACGACGTCGCCACAGTCGCGCCGGCGCAAGCCACACCTGCGGCCGACTCGGCTGCGGATGACACTCAGGAGTTGGCCGATTCGCCGACAACCACAACTGCTCCTCTGGTCGAGGCGCCGCTCGTGCTCGGGCAGGCCGGCGATCTGATCGGGCTCGATGGCTGGCTACAGACCGAGGCCACCCAATTCAGCGACTTCGACGGATCGGTTCGAGTCGTGCAGTTCTGGACATTCGGCTGCATCAACTGCAAGAACACGCTCGAGAACCTTCGGGGCCTGTACGACGAGTTCGAGCCGGAGGGCCTCGAGGTGATCGGGGTTCATGCTCCCGAGTTCACCTTCGAGGAGGACCCGGAAGCCGTTGCCCAGGCCGCTGTCGATCTCGGCGTCAGTTGGCCGATCGCACTCGACACGAACAAGACGAACTTCCGCTCGTGGCAGCCGGGCCGTCGGTTCTGGCCCCGAACCTTCGTCCTCGACCGCGAAGGAAACATCCGATTCGACCGAATCGGTGAGGGTGCATACGACGACCTGAATGCAACCGTGGCGTATCTGATCGAGAACGAGTCGGCGGACACCACTTCGTGATCATCGATCTCTTGGTGGAGGGGTTCGAATCGGCGTTGCTGCCCTGTTCGTTCGTTGTGCTCGTTCCGGGGGCGGCCGCTGTCATCGCGTCCCGGCAGGAGTCGACCTCGGCGTTCATTGGCTTCTTCATTGGCCTCGTCGCGCTGTCTTTTCTTCGATTCAGCGATCGCGGTGGCGATCTGCAAACCGGAATCGTTGCGATGATGCTGGCCGTCGCCGTTGTGTTGCTGGCCATTCCGTTGGTGCGGCGCCTCAACATCGTGACCGGAGCTGGCGGGCTGTTGGTCGGGGCCGCGGCTGGTGTCTTGTGGGAACCGTGCGTCAGCATCCACTTCGCTGACCTCTTGAATGATCTGCCGACCATGGGCGCAGCCCGAGGGGTGGCGCTGCTCGCCGTCTATGTGGTCGGGGTGCTCGCTCCGCTCTTCGCGCTCACCGCCGTGCTCTATCTGATTCCGAACGCCACGCTGATCCTTGCTCGGCCGGTGATGTTGGTGGTGGGCTGTGGAACCCTGGCGATTCTGGCGGTGGCGACGGCGCTCGGTTTCTCCGACGACATGATCAGCAAGCTGGTCGAGCTCTCCGTCACCTGACCTCTCCACCCCCGTTCTGTGACACCTCACACGGTGTTTCTGCGGGTTGGAGTGCACAGCAGAGCGATTGGATGGCCGATTTCGCCGAGCTGGCGCTTGGCCGTATCGTTGACCCGTGCGTAGCTCCAAGGACTTCTTCAAACCTCTCGCTGTCGGCGCCCCTGCGCCCGTCCACGAGATCCCGTTCAAGCCGTCGCGGATGATCCATTTCTTCCCGCCCTCGAACGCCAAGATGGTGTCGAAGGTGCCGGACATCGCACCGACGGTCGACATCTTGCTCGGCAATCTGGAAGACGGCGTCCCCGCTTCCGACAAGGAAGCGGCTCGAGCCGGGCTGATCGAGGTCGGCAAGACCGTCGACATGGGATCAACCCAACTCTGGACCCGTGTGAACAGCCTCGACTCGCCCTGGGCACTCGACGACCTCACCCAACTCGTCACCGAGATCGGCGACAAGCTCGACGTGATCATGATCCCCAAGGTCGAGGGACCGGAAGACATCCACTACGTCGATCGGCTCCTCGCCCAGTTGGAGGCCAAGGCCGGCCTCGACCGACCGTTGCTGGTCCACGCCATTCTCGAAACGGCTCGTGGCATGGCCAACGTCGAGGAAATCTGCGGTGCCTCCCCTCGGATGCAAGGCCTTTCGCTGGGGCCAGCTGACCTCGCCGCCAACCGACGGATGAAGACCACTCGAGTTGGTGGTGGCCACCCCGATTACCTGGTCCGCGACGACCCGCCGGTCGGCGCCGACGGAGCAGCGGATCTGGCCGCCGCTCGCGGCACCTACCAGCAGGATCTGTGGCACTACACGATCGCCAGAATGGTCGACGCCTGCGTGATGCATGGGATCCTCCCGTTCTACGGGCCGTTCGGCGACATCGCCGACGTCGTGGCCTGCGAAGACCAGTTCCGAAATGCGTACTTGCTCGGTTGTGTCGGCGCCTGGTCGCTCCATCCGAAACAGATCGATATCGCCAAGCGGGTGTTCAGCCCGGCCCCCGAGGCAGTAGCCCAAGCGCAGCGGGTGATCGACGCCATGGGCGACGGCACGGGAGCGATCATGCTCGACGGGAAGATGGAGGACGATGCCTCGGTGAAACAATGTCGAGTCGTCGTCGAGCTAGCCGGCGAACTCGCAGCCCGTGACCCCGAGCTCGCCGCGTCCTACGGTTTCTGACATGACAACCCCATTGCGGCCCCGACGCTCTGTTCTCTACATGCCTGCCGCCAACGAGCGGGCGCTCGAGAAGGCGAAGACGATTCCTGCCGACGCCATCATCTTCGATCTGGAAGATGCGGTTGCCCCCGATGCCAAGGATGGGGCCCGCCTCGCCGCAATGGGG
>CAZYLX010000676.1:0-2601 GCA_964648595.1 uncultured Acidimicrobiaceae bacterium | reverse complement strand
ACAGTGTTTGGAATACAAGTGACGTTTGTCCTAGGCTGCACCGATGGCCGTCGCCGAGGAGACCCCCGCCTCCAACAAGCTCGTTTCCGACACTGCTGCACCAGAAACGCGGCGCGAGCGTCTGCGACGCGAGCTGACCGGGGAAATCGTCGGGATCGCCAGACGGCGTCTCGAGACCGGAGGCCGAGCCGGTGTGTCCTGGCGCGGCATCGCACGAGAAGTCGGGATGAATCCGGCATCGCTGTACACGTACTTCGACAGCCTCGACGACGTGTTCACCGCGGTCATCCTCGACAGCTTCCAGCGCCTGGGCACAGCTGTTCAGGAAGCAGCGGGCGAGCATGCAACGGCTGGCCCCCGTGACCGTGTCCTCGCCGGTGCGTTGTCGTATCGCTCGTGGGCCCTCGAGCACCCGGCGGAGTTCAACCTGATCTTCACCGATCAGATTCCGGGCTACGCCGCGCCTCCAAACGGCCCAACGCTCGAAGCCCAGACCGCCATCTTCGGACCGATGATCAACGCCATCGCAGACCTCACGAACACAAGCATCGCCGACCCAGACCACACATTGCGCAACCACGCAGCCGGTCCGATCGGCCTGTGGGGAATGATGCACGGGCTCGTGATGCTCGAGATCAACCATCACCTCGTGTTCGTCGACGACCCGGAAGCCATGTTCGTCGATGGCCTCCAGCGAGCTCTGGACGGCTTGTTGACATGACCATCACACCAGCTGTCATCGATGCTGCAGCCGAGGCGATCCGACCACACGTGCTCGTCACTCCGATCATCTCGGTTCCGGCCAGCGACTTCACTCCTGACCCGGCCTGGGCCGAGACCACGCTGGCCCTGAAGCTCGAACACCTCCAGTACAGCGGCACCTTCAAGGCCAGAGGCGCGGCCAACTTCATGGCCACCCAAAACATCGGGGCAAGTGGCGTCGTCGCAGCCTCTGGAGGCAATCACGGAGCCGCGGTCGCGTGGGCCGCGCAGCACTTCGGCCATCCGGCAAACATCTTCGTGCCCTCGATCGCCGCGCCGGCGAAAGTCGAACGACTTCGCACATTGGGAGCCACCGTCCATCAAGGCGGAGCGATGTTCGCCGAAGCCCACGCCGCCAGTCGGATCTGGCAGGCCGAACACGGCGCTGTTGCGATCCACCCCTACGACGACCCAGTCGTCATGGCGGGTGCAGGAACCATGAGCCGCGAGTTCGAACGACAGGCCGGCGTGCTCGACGCGGTAATGGTCGCCTGTGGAGGGGGCGGGTTGGCTGGTGGCGCCGCATCCTGGTTTGGGTCGCGGGTCGACGTCGTCGCATGCGAGACCGAGGGGACAGCGACGTTCGCTTCTGCCCTCGCGAATGGATGCCCGACCGACGTGACGGTCAGCGGTCTCGCCGCAGACGCGCTCGGAGCCACCCGGATCGGCACCAATCCTTGGAACGCCCTACGCACAGCGGACGCGGAGAGCCTGACCGTGTCCGACGATCAGCTCCGAGCGGCACAAGTTGCGCTGTGGGATCGGCTACGCCTCGTCGTCGAACCCTCAGCGGCTGCTCCACTCGCGGCGATCATGGCTGGCGGCTGGCGGCCTCGTTCGACGCTTGCCAACCGCGTCGGCGTTGTGCTGTGCGGAGCCAACACCGACCCCGGGTCCGTCGGTCCGGACCGTCCGACTTCGTGACCGACCAACTCGTTGCAGATCGACTCGTGACGGAGCGAGCCGAGCGGCTGCGGAGTGTCATGCGCTCCCAAGGTGTGGCTGCGGTCTTCACCGCCGATCCAATCAACATCTCCTACGCCACCGGGGTACGCAACATGACGATCTTCTCGTCGATGGGTGCCGCCCGATTCCTGCTCTTTGCCGCCGATGGGCCGAGCACCATCTGGGAGTTCGCCGGCGCCGAGCACCTCGCGGCCGGACTGGTCGATGACGTCCGCACCGCACCCGGCGTCACTGCTGTCAGCGGCCCCGGCTACGTTCGGACCGTTGCCGCCTTCGCTGCCGAGATCGGCGAGCTCTGCGACGGGACAAGCGAGCTCGCGGTCGAACGATGCGACCACCCGATCACCGACGCCCTTCGGAACGAAGGCCTTCATGTCACGTCGGCAACCGAGGTGTTCGTCGAAGCCCGCCGACTCAAGACACCGGCCGAGATCAACACCATGTGCGAAGCGATGCAGCGCGTGGAAGACGGTGTGGTCTCGATGCAACAGCAGCTACAGCCGGGCGCGACCGAGATCGAGATCTGGTCGGAACTCCACCGTCACCTGATCGCCTCGGACGGCGAGTACATCTCGACCCGTCTCGTTCAGAGCGGGCCGCGGACCTTCCCGTACTTCCAGGAAGCGAGCCAACGAGTGGTGGAGGACGGCGACCTCTTCTGCATCGACACCGACGCGATCGGTTTCCGCGGCTACGGCGTCGATTTCTCACGAACGCTTCGCTGCGGTGACCGCATCCCGACGACCGCCCAGGAATCGATCCATGCGTTGGCAGTCGAGCAGCTCGAGCTCCGGCGAATACCCCTACGTCCCTGCCGCACGGCCGGGCCACGCCTACGACTTCGGCGGCCACTTCGAACCCGGCATGGTGATC